>SVGK01000026.1 GCA_015056395.1 Clostridiales bacterium | reverse complement strand
ACGTGCCCCCTCTACCATCGAGTCACGCACCATCCCAGCCACCGCGCCTATGGCGCGGCGCCGCAGGCGTCCTTGACTGTCTTCGCCCTCGACCCGGCTGCGCCGTGCCGAGGGTACGCGGCGGGCCAGCCAAATGGCCGCGCCGCTAGTCGAGCCTTTGGCTCTCCCTCGATCTTCTACGGTCTGCTACGATTATGTCGGCGACGGGAATTGGAAGTGATCCGATCACCCCATCGCCCGTCGCCGATCCTTCGACAGCAGACCGTAGGAGGTTCGTCAAGGATGGCGGTCAGTCGAGGTACTATATTGGTCATACTATTATCAGTTCCTCACCAATCTTTCGATCCAATTCTGAAATGTAAACCATGTCCCTGCATTATTTGTAAAGGATGTCATTACACTATACATCATGGGGCGTCCGCCTGCGCGTGAGCGCGCATTTTCCGTGCCACAAACGCGCCTTGTGATATGGGCGATGACGAAGGACCTCATCCGCCCCTCACGGGGCACCTTCCCCAGAGGGGAAGGCAGGGTCCGCCTCCGAGGCGTTAAGACGATGTCTGCCGCCGCAGGGACGCCATTCATGGCGTCCGTCCGGTCTTCGCGCATCACAATTCCATATCGTTCCTCGAACGACCTCCCCAACACCCCCTCGCGTGGACATACCGTCTCCGCATATCGAACACAACGACCCGTCACCCAAAAAATCAAAGAGATCGCGCAAGCGATCTCCTCCACGATTACTCATTACTCATTCCTAATTACTAATTCGAAAGAAGGTTTCCCATGTTCACACACACCATCGTACGCACGCCCTGCAAAAACGTATTGAACGGCATCACATCCGCACCGGAGCTCGGCAAGCCCGATTATGAAAAGGCGCTGCGTCAGCACGCCGCCTACATTGAAGCGCTGAAGAAGACCGGCGTGGACGTGACCGTGCTGCCGGCCAACGACGACTATCCGGACTCCTGCTTCGTCGAGGACGTTGCGGTCTGCACGAAGAAATGCGCCATCATCACGCGCCCCGGTGCGGTCACGCGCACGGGCGAGATCGCGTTCATAGAGGATGCGCTCAGGAAGTTCTACACCTCGATCGAGCGCATACAGGAGCCCGGCACGCTGGAGGGCGGCGACGTCATGATGGTGGGCGACACGTTCTATGTCGGCCGCTCGGCGCGCACGAACGAGGAAGGCATCCGCCAGTTCGCCGCGATACTTGAAAAGTACGGCTACGCATGCGTCGAGGTGCCGCTCACCGAAGTGCTGCACCTTAAGACCGGCGTGAACTATATCGAAAACGACAACATGCTGGTCTCAGGCGAGTTCGTCGACAAGGAGTGCTTCAAAAAGTACAACCACATACTGATCCCGGAGGGCGAGGCCTACGCCGCCAACTGCATCTGGATGAACGGTACCGTGATCGTGCCCGAAGGCTATCCCGGCACGCTGAAGGCCATACAGGACGCGGGCTATCCCACGCTGACCGTGGACACCAGCGAGTTCAGAAAGATCGACGGCGGCCTGAGCTGCCTGTCGCTCAGATTCTGACCGGGACATCAGGGACGGTCCTCACTGTCCCATCAATACACAGGCGGCGGAACCTCGGTTCCGCCGCCTGTGCCCTTACCTTATGAAGTGTGTCCAGTCGTCATGGGCCATCACGGGCCTTCCATACTTTTCGGCCCCGTCGTGTATCGCCCTGATCATGAACGCCATGTTCCTGCCGAGGTTGCGCATGGTCTGCACGCCCTCCTTGTCCGCACGCACATCGTCCGCGCCATAGCCGTGCACGTCGTTCCAGTAGGACGAGGGCACCGTGGGCATGCCGGATATGCCGAAGAACTGGTTGAGCGTCTCGAACACGGCGGAGTTGCCGCCCCTGCGGCACGACACCACCGACGCGCCGACCTTCATGGTCAGGTCCGCGCTGTTGCTGTAGAACAGGCGCTGCAGGAACGAAAGCAGCGTGCCGTTCGGCGTAGAGTAATAGACCGGCGAGCCGATCACAATGCCGTCCGCCCCGGCGAACTTGGGCGCCGTCTCGTTGACGATGTCGTCGAACACGCATTTGCCCAGCGTGGAGCAGCGGCCGCAGGCGATGCAGCCGCGCACGGCCTTGTTGCCGACGTGGACCTCCTCGGTGTCGATGCCCTCGGCCTGAAGCGTCTCGGCGACGATGGAAAGCGCGGTGTGTATGCAGCCATTGGCATGCGGGCTTCCGTTGATGAGCAGTACGTTCATGTCGTTCCCTCCTGTGTCGGAAATGTATTTGGTGTATGGTCGTGTTCGGATCAAAGATAGGGGGATACGCGGACGCCCCACGGGGCATCCCTACGGCGTCGTTTCCATGCATTCGTATATCACATCGAGGCATCGTACGACATCCATCGACCGGGCGGACGCCATGAATGGCGTCCCTACGGGAGGCTCGTCCACATCAGCACCCGCAGCGGCGGCGTCCACGCCGCCACGTCTCCATAATGTCAAGAGGTACGCGGACGCCCCATGGGGCGTCCCCACGGCGTCGTTTCCATGCATTCATACATCGCATCGAAGCATCGCACGACATCCTTCGACCGGGCGGACGCCATGAATGGCGTCCCTACGGCGAATTAAGATGCTTTTCGTTGGATGATGTGGATGCGGAGAGAGCGTCGCAGCGGCGGACGCGGCATGCCGCGTCCCTACGGCGACGTTTTCATGCATTCATGTATCACATCGAGGCATCGAACGGCATGCATATACACAAAGTCCCGTACCCCACGTCCCCTTCGATCAAAGAAATCGCGCAAGCGATTTCCACCACAATTACTCATTCCTCACTCCTAATTCCTAACTCCTACAGCGGTATCTCCACGATCTCCGCCATCTTATTCAGACACTCCTCTATCTGATCCGAGATCTCGCGCGTCAGCCTCTCCGTGATCTCCGTGTTCTTGTCGTCCTCGAGGCTCCTGTGAAGGCCCGCCCTGACGTCCTCCTCTATGCGCCCCAGGCGGTTCTCGAAGTGCGCGCGCGGTATCAGCCTGCGCAGGTGCCTGGGCACGTCCATGTTCATGACCAGCTCCTGCATCTTGTCCTTGCCCAGGAACAGCACCAGCAGCGTGCCGATCGCGCCCGCCACGACGCCGCCCACGCCGGACGACAGCAGCGCGATGCCGCTGCCGCCGCACAGCAGGCCCACCAGTATGGAGATTATCGCGTTGATCAGCCAGGTGATGCCCTCGACCGCGAACATGTCGCGGGCGTCGATGCGTATGTCCAGGTCGCCCAGCGTCAGGTATGACGAAAGGCTCAGCGCCTTGTAGGGCACGTTGTGCCGCACGCATATGGGCATGGTCTGGTCCTCGATCTCGTACGCGACGGGCTTGAGCCAGTCCGTGATGGGCTTCACCAAAAGCGCCTGCGCCTTGTCGGAATGCAGCCAGGCATCCAGCTCGCCGGCCAGCACTTTGTCTATGTCGCTGAGCGCGCGTATCTCCGCGCTGCGCCAGCGGTCGAACACGGGCATCACCACGTCGGTCATCATGGGGTGCACCAGCGTGTCGACAAGGCGGCTGTACAGGTCGTCTATGCGGCGCTCGACGATGCGGTCGATCACGTTCGTGTCGATCAGATCCTGCACCTCGCGCCTGAAGGCGCGCAGCTCCTCGTCGATGCGGCCGCAGTAGGCCAGGCCGCGCGACACCGAGAACTCCGGCTCCGCGCCGGTGATGACCACCGCCTCCGGGAACACCTCCTGGCACCAGTCGCGCACGGCGGGCATCTTCGAAACGCCGCCCGTCAGGAACACGAGCTCCGGCATGTGATCGCGTATGTGGCTGCGCGCCGCGCGCAGGCTCTCGATGAACGTCTGGTGGAAGGACTTGCCCGCGAGTATGGGCGAAGGCCTTTCGACGATCGCATCCGCGATATCGCCGTCCATGGCGATGGACAGCCTGAGCTTCGGGTCGTTCATCAGCCGCACGGTCTTGCTCAGGTCGTTCGCCTGCCAGTATTCCTGGTCCGAGAAGTACTTCTCCTTCACGCGCCGGGCCGTGAACTCGCAATAGCTCTTCCAGAGCGGGTTCTTGTCCAGCGCGTCGCGTATCTGCCGCCCGTTCGGCGCGCGCTTGAGCGATTCCTCCAGCAGCAGCTCGTCCATGCGGCCGCCGCCGAAGAACACCTCGCCCGCGGTCTGCAGCTCGACCTCCTTGCCGCCCAATATGTAGGCGAAGTCGGTCGTGGAGGAACCCACGTCCACCACCAGCACGGGGTGCTCGACGATGTCGTAGCCCACCTGGAAGTGCCGCGACTGGCAAGCACTGACCAGCGCCGCGCGCGACTCGGATATGACGCGCGCAGGCGGATAGCCCGCATCCTCGAATATGCGGCGGTAGCGCTCGCGGTCCGCCTTCGTCCAGCCGGCGGGACAGCCTATATAGAAGCAGCAGTCCTCGTTCTGCATGAGGTGCCCCTCGCGCAGCAGCTCATTGAGCACGCCCGCGGCAAAGCGCCTCAGGTCCTTCTCGCTCTGCTGGTCGCTCAAGAAGCGGCTCTTGAAGCGCAGGCTGCGATACACCGCCTGCGTAGAGTAGCAGGCCTCCTCGCCGATCAGCACCTCGCCCGTCTCCAGCTGCGCATAGGCGGTGATGAAGCTGCGCGCGTCCGCTATGGGCAGCACCTCGGGCTGGGACTGATCGCGCCGCGCCAGGCGGGAGACGGCGCTTTCGGCATCGCCCAGGTCAAAGCCGTAGAATCGATCCATGTCATCACCTCTGCATCATTGTCCCGCCAGGCCCTTCCTCACGGGCTTGCCGTCCTTTACGAGCGCGGGGCGCATCGTGCCCCCGCCCGCCATGGGCAGCCGCTCGAACCAGGCGCGGTGCTCCTCCGTGTAATCCTCGGTCTCTATGCCCTGGCCGTGCAGGTAAAAGCGTATGCCGGAGATCATCTCGCGCGCGTCGCCGTCGTACTCGCCGCCGCGCAGCGCATAGGCCGTCTCCAAAAGCTCGCTCAGCAATTCTATCGGATCCTCTGTCAGCTGCGTCGCAGGCATGTCGGAGAAAGCACGCGCACGCGCCTCCGGCGCCTCGTCCCTGCGCGCGCGCCCGGCCGCCTCCAGCCTGCCGTCCGCCGAGAGGAGCATGCCGCGCAGCGCGTGCATCAGCTTCTCCACGTCCACAAGCGCCTCCGTGCGCACAGGCGTGTCGTCCTGGGCCGGCGTGGCCGCGGACTTCGAAGCGGCGCGCCCCCCGAAGAAGCACAGCGCGCAGCCCGCCGCGCCCAGCGCCAGCGCGATCACCATCGCCACGGGGCTTCGCGCGTCCAGAGATATGAGCGACCCCAGCACCAGCAGGGCGCCGCCCGCAAGCATCGCGACAGATGCGACGCCCATGCGCGGCTTCCCCGCGGCCGCGGCGGCGACATCGCGCCTCCATGTGCGCGTCTCGGCCACGGCGTCTATGAACGGCACGGCGCTGCGCAGCGCCGCGAGCTGCAGCTGCGCATGCTCTCTGAGCGCCGCGTCGGGGTATTCGCCCACATAGCGCATCTCCATGCGGCCCAGCATCCTGTCAACGGCTTCCATGGCGGCCGGCACGCTCCTGTCGCGCAGAAGCGCGGCGCTCAGGCGTTCCTGCTCCGCCTCATACAGCTCGATCAATGTCATGGGCATCCTCCTGAAGGAACATGTTCCATAGGCCATTATACCATCGTTCCGCACAGTGTGCAAGCGCCGCGCGATCCTGCTGGACCGCGCGGCGCCGTATCGACCGTGTTCACATCATCCGTTCGGGAATTTCAGGGCATACAGCTCCTCGATCTTGGCCTGTGTCTCCGGGTCGGCCTCGCCCGTCGGGTCGAGGCCCACGCTCTCCTGGAACGTCTTCACCGCGTTCGCGGAATCCGCGCCGTACACGCCGTCCGCCTCGCCGGTCAGGTAGCCCAAGCCGATCAGCTTCTGCTGCAGCAGGTACGCGCCGTATGCGTAGGTCGTCTTCTTGTAAGTCACGGGCACGGCCGTGTAGGGCTCCAGCGGCGGCACCGTCCTGCCGGTGACAAGCGCACTGGTCTCGTTCGGCTCATAGCCGAACATCTCGTTCAACGTGACGAACGTGTAGCCCTGGCTGATCGCATAGGGTATGAACTCCATGAGCTTTGCCAGGTCCTCCGTGCGCGCGTGGAACAGGTATATCTGTCCCGGCGCCAGCGACTGCTTGATGTCCTCCAGGTCGTGCGACGTGCCGCTGTAGGACCAGTGCGCGATGCCGTAGTAGCCCAGCTGCCTGCAATAGGCGTGTATGCGTTGGTCCTCGCGCGCGTCGCCGCCCTTGGGGCGCAGGAAGTGCACCTGGTACTCCACGCCCAGCAGGTCGCTCAGCGAGGCGTTCTGCTGGAAGATCTCGTACGCCAGCTCCTCGTCAGAGCTGCGGTAGAGGCCGTTGTGCGTCATGGTGTGGTTCTCAAGCTCGAAGCCGTTGTCATAGGCGTATTTGAGCGACGCGCCCACGCTGTCGTCCAGCACTTTGTCGCCTATGGGGAATATCGTGATCTTCGCCTGGTTGCTTATGCACAGATCCACGATGGAGGCCAGCGCCTCGGCGTCGTAGCAGTCGTCCAGCGTGACGGCGACGATCTTTTCCTCGGTCGAGGACGATTTGAATATCGGCAGCAGCCCTTCCGCCGCGGCGGGGCGGTAGATCGAATTCCCCGCGTATTCGCTGCCCTCGGGTTCCGAGGTCGGCTCCGGCGTGGGCTCGGGCGTGTCGATCACCATTATGGCGTCCTGTTCCGATTCTTCGTTCAACACGAGCACGGCCTCAGTCGCGGCCGGCGCCGTCTGGGCGACGTTGTCACGCGTGCCGCCCCTGCGTATGGCGATCACGCCGATGACCACGGCCAGTATGACCACTGCAGCGGCTATGGCGGCGATCAAGACGCGCATGTCGCGCTGTCTGCGGCGGCGCGCGCCTGCTCCTCTGCCTCGATTCATTTTGCATTTCCTCCGATGTCTCATACAGGAGGGCAAAGTCCCCCTGATTTTCTTATTATATTATAGAAGAAAACACCCACGCACGCAAGGCGCAGGCGGGAACAATGGTTCGAAGATAGTTGGGAGGAAATGTGAAAGGACGCTGGCAGCATCCTGTTGTCACACGGGAAAGAAAGGAGTCCTGATCTGGAATTCAGAATTAAGAATTAAGAATTCAGAATCAATAGCCGGTGAAAGTGCATTTTACAAAACGGAAAGCGTATGCCGCTTGAAATCCGTTTTTCGCTTCACTATACTAAAGTTCAGTATAACGCCAACCACGAACATCGCAAAGGAGACGACTGCAGGGCATGAAACTCCTGTTGAACATCTTAAGAAACTTCCGATGGGCCATCGCGCGCACGATGCTCATCAAGCTCTCCGGCACCATCGCGGAGCTCATGCTCCCCTATGTGCTCGAACACCTGATCGACGATGTCGCGCCCGCCGGGGACGCGCGCGCCGTGGCGGCGTGGGGGCTATTGATGCTGCTTCTGACCGTGGCCGTGCGCACGTTCAACGTCACGGCCAACCGCATGAGCGTGCGCACGGCGCGGCAGGCGGCCTACGAGCTTCGGCGCGACCTGTTCCACACGTCGCTCAACGTCTCCGGCGCGCAGATGGACGCCTTCGGCCTGCCGTCCATCACATCGCGCATGACATCCGATTCATATAACGTGCAGTCGTTCGTGCAGTCTGTGCAGACGCTCGGCATACGCGCGCCCATCATGCTGTTGGGCGGCATCGCCATAACGCTGACCATGGATGTGGGGCTTGCGATGATACTGGTCATCATGGCGCCCGTGATGCTGTCGCTCGTGGTGTACGTGTCGTCGCGCGGCATACCGCTCTACGACCGCGTGCAGCAGGGCATGGACGACATGGTGCGCATCATGCGCGAGAACATCACGGGCATACGCGTGGTCAAGGCGCTCTCCAAGGAGGACCATGAGATCGCGCGCTTCGACGCCGCCTCCGGCGAGTTCGAACGGCGCGACAGGAAGGCCAACACGATCATGGCGCTGCCCGGCCCCATCGTGACGCTGTTTTTGAACGTGGGACTGACGCTCGTGGTGCTGATCGGCGCAAGGCGCGTGAACGCGGGACAGACCGAGCCCGGCGTGATACTGGCGTTCCTGACCTACTTCAACATGATACTGATGGGCGTCATGGCGATAAACCGCATATTCATGATGATGTCCAAGGCCAACGCCTCCGCAAACCGCATTTCCGCGGTGCTCGACCTGCCGGACGACCTGGCGCCCGTGCCCGACGCGCCGGGCACCGCGCGCGAAGGCGCGATCGTGTTCGACCACGTGTCGTTCAGCTACGACGCGGACGCCGAGGGCGCGAACGCGCACGCTTTTGCCGGGGCGCAGCGCGAGCAGTGCCTGAAGGACATAGACTTCACGATCAGGAAGGGCGGCTCGCTGGGCATCATAGGCGCGACAGGCAGCGGGAAGACCACCATCGTGAACCTGCTCATGCGCTTTTACGACGCGGGCGAGGGCCACGTCTATGTGGACGGCAGGGACGTGCGCGCCTATGACCGCGACGACCTCAGGCGCAAGTTCGGCGTGGTTTTCCAGAACGACGCCATATTTGCAGACACGATACGCGAGAACATCACGTTTGGCCGCGACCTGGACGAGGACGGCCTCAGGACCGCCGCCGGGGACGCCATGGCGCGCGACTTCATAGAGCGCTATCCCGACGCTTACGACCACATGTCGGACATACACGGCGCGAACTTCTCCGGCGGGCAGAAGCAGCGCCTGCTGATCGCGCGCGCGCTGGCGGGCCGCCCGGAGATACTGGTGCTGGACGACGCCAGCTCCGCGCTGGACTACAGGACGGACGCGAACCTGCGCCGCGCGATACGCGCGCACCATGCGGACGCGACCACCATCGTCATAGCCCAGCGCATTTCGAGCATCATGTCGCTCGACAACATACTGGTCATGGACGAGGGCAGCATGATAGGCTACGGCACGCACGAGCAGCTGCTTGAGACCTGTCCGGCTTACCGTTCTATCTATCAGGTGCAGATGGGGGAGGTGGCCTGATGGCGCGGCGCGATTCGATCATGCGCAAGCCCAAGGACGTCAGGGGCTCCTTCCGAAGGCTCATGAAGGAGCTTGCGCCCTTCAAAAAGCCCCTGATCGCAGTGTTCCTGCTGTGCCTTTTAAGCAACGTGCTGGCGCTGCTCGGGCCGAGCCTGGCCGGCGCGGCCATCAACGAGGCGGCGGCGGGCAAGGGGAACGTGGATTTCGACAGGGTGACGGGCTTTGCGCTCAGGATGCTCTTCTGCTACGTCACGTCGTCGCTTCTGAGCGTGTCCATCAACATGTTGATGGTGCGGCTGAGCAAGCGCTTTGCCGGCGCGCTGCGCGAAAAGGTGTTCCACAAGCTCATGACGCTGCCCGTGGGCTACTTCGACCGCAACCAGGCGGGCGACATCATATCGCGCGTGAGCTACGACATCGACGTGATCTCCACCTGCATGTCCTCTGACATCACCGCCATCATGACGAGCGTCGTGACCGTGGTGGGATCGCTCATGATGATGATCGTGCTCTCGCCTGTGCTGGCGCTGGTCACGGTCGTCACGGTGCCGCTGGCGATATACTACACGACCTGGATGCGCAAAAAGACGCAGCCCAGGTATTCAAAGCGGAGCCGCAACTACGGCATAATGAACGGCTTCGTCGAGGAGATGCTGTCCGGGCAGAAGTCGATACTGGCCTACGCCTATGAGGACAACGTCGAGAAGGACTTTGACGAGATCAACACCAACGCCGCGGACGCCTATTACGACGCGGACTACTACGGCTGCTCCATAGGGCCCACGGTGGGCTCCATAAACAACCTGGGTCTCACGCTGATCGCCGTGTTCGGCGCGCTGCTCTACATGAACGGGCGCATACAGCTTGGGCAGATATCCTCCTTCGTGCTGTATTCGCGCAAGTTCTCCGGCCCGATCAACGAGATCGCCAATGTGATCAACGAGCTCTATTCCGCGCTGGCCGCGGCGGAGCGCGTGTTCGCGCTGTTCGACGAGACGGAGGAGCTGCACGACAGGCAGGGCGCCAGGGCACTCGAAGGCGTGCGCGGCGACGTCGCGCTCGATCACGTGGCGTTCGGCTACGAGCCGGACCGCACGATCATACACGACCTGAGCCTGAAGGCGGACGCGGGCAAGCTCGTGGCCATCGTGGGCCCCACGGGGGCGGGCAAGACCACGATCATAAACCTGCTGATGCGCTTTTACGACGTGGACGCGGGCAAGATCACGGTCGACCGCACGGACATACGCGACGTGACGCGCAGGAGCCTGCGCGCGTGCTACGCCATGGTGCTGCAGGACACGTGGGTGTTCAGGGGCACGATATTCGAAAACATCGCCTACGGCCGCGAGGGCGCGACCATGGACGAGGTCGTCGCCGCGGCGAAGGCGGCGCACATACACCCGTTCATCATGCGCCTGCCGAAGGGATACGAGACCGTGATCTCCGAAGACGGCGGCAACATATCCAAGGGACAGAAGCAGCTGCTGACCATCGCGCGCGCGATGCTCTATGACGCGCGGATGCTCATACTGGACGAGGCGACGAGCAATGTCGACACGTCCACCGAACGCGCGATACAGCGCGCGATGCGCGACCTGATGCGGGACAAGACCAACTTCGTGATCGCGCACAGGCTTTCGACGATACAGCACGCGGACTGGATACTGGTGCTGGAGAACGGCGACGTGGTGGAGCAGGGCACGCATGAGGAGCTGATGGAGAAGAGGGGGGCGTATCACAGGCTGTACGCGGCGCAGTTTGAATAATTCAGAATTAAGAATTCAGAATTCAGAATCAATGGCCGGCGGCGGAGGCGGGATCGGGATCTTATGTGTGTGCTGTTTACGGAGGATGTTATAGCGTGTGCTGTTGCGGACAGATCCTCCATAGGGTCGCCATCCATTGTATGAAGCAACATGGTTTACAAATAGTACAATAACATGGTTTACACTCTCCGAAGTTTCGAACCGGCTCCAGGATCATCGAATCTCCGTGACCTCCGTAGCCCCGTGACCCCCGTGACCCCGACCGATCACCTTTGAGCCCCGAGCCACGTGACCCCTCTGCCCTTGGATCACGCACCATCCCAGCCACCGCGCCATAGGCGCGGCGCCGCAGGCGTCCTTGACTGTCTTCGCCCTCGACCCGGCTGCGCCGTGCCGAGGGTACGCGGCGGGCCAGCCAAATGGCCGCGCCGCTAGTCGAGCCTTTGGCTCTCCCTCGATCTCCTACGGTCTGCTACGATCCCGTCGGCGACGGGGAATGGAAGTTTTCCGATCACCCCATCGCCCGTCGCCGATCACTGTGACAGCAGACCGTAGGAGGTTCGTCAAGGATGGCGGTCGGACGAGGTGCTATGTTGGTCATACTATTTTTCGTTCCAATCTGATTTTTCGACCCAGTACTGAAATGTAAACCATGTCCATGCACAATTTGTAAAGGATGTCATTACACTATACAATCCATGGCGTCCTACCTGTCAGTCCCGTGTCGAAATACGTATAGAATATCGAGCAAACACAGCCGTTCCCGTAGGGACGCGGCATGCCGCGTCCGCCGCGGCGATGCTCTCTCCGCATCCACATCATCAAACGAAAAGCATCTCGGTTCGCCGTAGGGACGCCATTCATGGCGTCCGCCCCGTCGATGCTCTACGCCATATGGATATGGCGGCCCTGAGGCCGCCACGGATGTGATGTCGCCCGATAGAAAGTGCCCGCCGGATCGACCGACGGGCACTTGATACTATCATTATCTCATTCTTCGGCAGCCGCCTCTTCTTCAACGGGCGCTTCCTCTTCAGCAGCCGCTTCTTCCTCAGCAGGCGCTTCCTCTTCGGCAGGAGCCTCTTCTTCAACGGCCGCTTCCTCTTCAGCAGCCGCCTCTTCTTCAACGGGCGCTTCCTCTTCAGCAGCCGCTTCTTCCTCGACAGCCGCTTCCTCCGCGACGGCCTCCGCCTCTTCGGCTTCCTCAAGGGCCTCCTCGGCCTCTTCCGTCGTGCCCGTCGTCACGGCAAGGTCCGTCCAGCCTTCGACATCCAGCTGGCCGAAGGTGTTGTTGCCCACCGCCACCAGCGTGCCGTCCGACTTCAGGCCCACCGTGTGCCACACGCCCGCGGACACCGCCACGATGTCCGTCCAGCCGCTCACGTCGCTCTGGCCGATCGACGAGTCGCCCGTAGCGATCACCGTGCCGTCCGACTTCAGGCCTATCGTGTGCCATGCGCCCGCGGAGATCGCTATGACGTCCGTCCAATCGTCCACGTCGCACTGGCCCACGGACGCCTCGCCCGTGTCGCCCACGGCCACGACAGTGCCGTCCGTCCTGAGGCCCACCGTGTGGTACGCGCCCGCGGACACCGCCACGATGTCCGTCCAGCCGCTCACGTCGCACTGGCCCGCCGAGGTGTCGCCCACGGCCACGACAGTGCCGTCCGCCTTCAGGCCCACCGTGTGGTACGCCCCCGCGGACACCGCCACGATGTCCGTCCAGCCGCTCACGTCGCACTGCTTTGCCTCGTTCGCGCCCACGGCCACAACCGTGCCGTCCGCCTTCAGGCCCACCGTGTGGTCCTCGCCCGCGGATATCGCCACGATGTCCGTCCAGCCGCTCACATCGCACTGGCCGTAGGTGTCCTTGCCGATCGCCTCGACAGTGCCGTCCGCGTTCAGCGCCACCGTGTGATCGCCGCCCGCGGCGACGGCCGTGACGCCGGACCACTCCTCGACCTCGGTCTGGCCCATCATGTTCATGCCGGCCGCAAGCACCGTGCCGTCCGCCTTATACGCGACGGTCGTGCTACCGCCCGCGGAGACCGTGCGGTCCTGCGGCAGGTGTGCGCGCCGCACCGCGATGTAACGACCCAGGTCATTCAGCTGCAGATAGATCTCCGCGGCGCCCTGCCAGTCGTCCTGCGCCTCGAGGTTCTCAGCCTGGCGTCCCGCGGCGACGATCCACTGGTCGTGCGCGTCGGAATAGCCGTCCGCCTTTTCGAAGGCCGCCATCGCCTCCTGGAAGCTGCCCTCGTTCATCAGCGACTCGCCCTGCCTGTAGTACACCTCATAGGCGCGCTCCGCCGCGTCCTGATAGTCGCCCGCGCTCTCGAAGGCCGCGAGGGCTTCCTCGTACTGCCCGTTCGCCAGCAGATCCTCCGCCTGCGCGTAGTAGACCTCGGGTATGCGGTTCGCGGCGTCCTCGTAGTCGCCCGCCTTCTGGAAGGCCTCGATCGCACCGGCGTAATCGCCCGCGTTCAGCTTCGCCTCGCCCTCTACGAAGTAGGGCTCCAGCACGCGCTGCGACGCATCCTTGAAGCTGCCCAGCGACTGGAACGCCTCGCTCGCCTCCTGGTACTGGCCGTTGGCCAGCATCGTTTCGGCGTCGTTGTAGCGGTTGTTCGGCATTATGTAGCCGAACGTCGCGCCCACGCCGCCGGCCGCCAGCGCCGCCACCGCGACGCACGCAATGGCCGTCTTCTTGCCGCGCCCGGACTTCTTCTCGGGCACCGGCGCAGGTTCCGTATCACGGAATATGGGCTTCGGGTCGACGGGTGCGGCGGGCTTCTCCTCTTCCGCGGGCTTTGCGTCCTCTGCGGGCTTTTCTTCCTCTGCGGGCTTCTCTTCTTCTCCGACCTTTTCTTCTTCCACGGGCGCGTCTTCGTCGGAAGCGGCGGCCTCTTCTTCGGCAGGCTCTTCCTCGCCCGTACCGTCGGAGGACTCTTCCTCTGCCGGCGCCTCCTCCGCTTCGGTCTCTTCGATCTCTTCGGCTTCTTCCGTCTCTTCGGGATCGGCCGCTTCAGCCTCTTCCGGCTCGGAGGTTCCCTCTGCCTCAGCTTCCTCCGCCGCAGGCTCTTCCTCGACGGCCGTCTGCTCTTCGGCGACCGGGATCTCTTCTTCCTCTTCCTCGGGCTGAGGCATCGCGGGCCTCTCTATGGGCTTTATGAAGCTGATCGGCTCTGGCTTCATCGCCTTCATATCGGCGATCTCGTCGAACACGTGCTCGCCGGGCTCCTCGTTGTCGTCGTAGGGCGCTTCCTCTTCGGCGGCCTCCTCCTCTGCGGGGATCTCCTCGTCGACGGGAGCCTCTTCTTCCCCGGCAGAAGCTTCCTCTACCTCTTCGGGAAACTCTTCGTCCACGGCTTCTTCGACGGGCAGCTCCTCCGCGGCGGCGTCCTCGATGATCTCCTCGATCTTTTCCTCCGCCTCCTCGCGCACCTCTTCGATCTCGCCTTCGAGCGCTTCCACGGCCTCGTCGACCTCGGCGCCGATCGCGTCCTCGGCGGACTCGATCTCCTCGTCGAGGCCGTCCAGCGTGCCTGCCGCGCTTTCGGAGATCTCATCGAAAGCGTCCTCGGCCTCCTCGCCGACCGCGTCCCCGATGGCCTCGATCTCGTCCTCTATGGCCTGGACCTCGTCCTGCGCGTCGCTGGCGACAGCCTCGAGAGCTTCGTCCGCCGTGCCCTCCAGCTCGTCCTCGGCCTCGCTCAGTTCGTCCTCGATGGCCCTGAGCGCCTCGTCGGCCTTCTTGCTCACCGCCTCGAGCGCGTCCTCGGCGCCCGTGACCACGGTCTCCTTCACCTCTTCGACAGCGTCGTCGATCTCCGGGGCATCATCGTCCGCGGACATCGGCAGTGCATCCTTCATCTCCGCATCATCGGCGACGGGGATGTCCCGGAACAGCTCGTCCTGCTCCGAATAGGAGTGCTTGTTCTTCTTGCTCATCGTATTTCCTCCGATCTTCCGGGACATCGGCCTGTCGCCCTAATGCCCTGTCTCTCCGATTTCATTATACAACACTTTTCAATATTGTCAATATTCCTTCACATTTTTCCATGCCAGAATTTTGTCTCCCTTGACCAGGAAGGCCTCCTCCGCCAGGGCCGCCAGCGGATCGTCCGAATGCGAATCGGAATAGAACTTCTCTATATTCGCGTCCGGGAAGGCCTCGCGGAAGCGCCGCACCTTCTCCTGTCCGTGGCAGTTCGCGCCGTGGAACACGCCCGTATGTTTGTCCACGGGCGACCCCATCGCGCGCTCTATGTCCAGCGCCTTGCATGCGGGGCGTATCAGGAACTCCGGCGAAGCGGAGATCACGACGTCGTCCGCGCGGTGCGCGCGCCTGTACCATGGCTTCACACGGCAGAGGTTGTCGCGCCAGAACGCGTCCACCGCGGCGTCTATGTCCTCATGACACGCCACGAACGAGAGCATCCTCTGCTTGAACGCCTGTTTCTTTCGCAGCTTCAGCACGAACAGAAGACCGTTCAGCGCCTGCGCGGGCAAAGAAGGCCACATGCGCGGGCAGTGTCTCAAGCTCCAGGCGAAGAACCGCGCCGTGCTGTCGCCGCGAAGTATCGTATTGTCAAAGTCGTAGACATTCATGATGCATACCTGTGATGTATATTGACCCATGGGATAGTTTATCACAAATATATGAACAAATTATGCGTATATAGAAACACTATTTTGAAAGAATGGATATTATTTCGCAATATGTAACCATATGGTCAAATCGGCAAAACTTGGGCGAACTATTGTATCATTATTGTCATTTTCTTATGAGAGGAAAAGGGGGACGTGATGTCGAAATGAGAATATCGGTTATTTATGGCGGATACGTAACGGAACGTTCGCCTTGAGAAAGGAGCTGATCCCCATGCGAAGCATCAGGCGCGTGCGCCTCGGCGCGGTACTGCTGATGATCGTCGCGGTGCTGGGGATCGCCCTGTTCAAGCTGAACTATGACCTGGGAAAAAGCGCACGCGCACTCAGGGAAGCGCGCATAGAGCGCGAAGAGATGCTGCAGCACACGCAGGCGCTGCGCGAACGCCTGAGCTACATGCAGACGGACGATTACATCATGCGCACCGCGCGCAGCGACCTGGGGCTGATACTGCCGGGCGAGATACGCTATATCACGAATTGACCGCACCCGAAGGGCGCGGTTTTGTTTTATATCATTCCACGGAGGCCAACGATGGCGATCATGAGACTCGACAAGGCCCTCTCCATGACGGGCATGACGCGCGCCGAGGCGCGCAAGGCCGTGGCCGCCGGGCGCGTACAGGCAGGGGGTACGGCTGTGCGGGACCCCGGCTTCAAGGCGGAGCCCGCCAACATACTGCTGGACGGGCAGCCCATAGACGCGCCCGAACACATATACGTCATGCTCAACAAGCCGGCGGGCATCGTGACCGCCACGGAGGACAGCCGCTGGCAGACGGTGCTCTCGCTCATGCCGGAGCACATCGCCCGCCGAAGGCCCGGGCCGGTGGGCCGGCTGGACCGCGACGTGACGGGTCTGGTGCTGCTGACGGACGACGGACAGCTGGCGCACAGGCTGATATCGCCCAGGACCAAGGCGGAGAAGGTCTACCTGGCGGAGTGCGAGGGTGCGCTCGACGCCGAAGACACAGCCCTATTCGCGTCGGGCATGGCGCTTTCCGACTTCACGGCGAAGCCGGCCAAACTCGACATACTCTCTTCAGGCGACACGTCGCGCGCGCTGGTCACGCTGACCGAGGGAAAGTTCCACCAGGTCAAGCGCATGTTCGCCGCGGCCGGGCATCCGCTTCTGCGCCTCAGGCGCCTGTCAATCGGCGGCGTGAAGCTGGACGAGTCGCTCGACGAAGGGGAATGGCGCATGCTCACGGACGAAGAGGTCGAGATTCTCAGGGCCGTGCGCTGAAAGGACCCCATGTTGATAACCCTCTCCTTTTCCCCGCGCTTTCCACACCCCCTGTGGAAGCGCCGCACACCGCAGATATGCGGCGTGCGCGGGCTTTTCCACAGAATACACACTCCCTACTACTGCAACGACTTTATAATATATAGTATTATATAGTTCCGTGCGGCAGTGAGGCGGATGACGGAGCGGATCGTTGGGGTTTTAGGAGACGTGGCGGCACGATCCATGTTGACGAACTAATTACAAATAGTCTCGTTCTAAACTATCGTTTCACATTCGTTCATCCGGAGCGGCGTCCTGTCGGCGCCGTCTTCGCGACGGGACATTGAATCGTTCGCTGTCTTCCTACCTCTCACCTATCGCTGAGTCAGAGATGGCTGAACGAGGTATGCCTTTAAGACTTATTTCCCCATTCTTCAACTTATCCCTTCGCTGCTTAAATACGCTTAGTTAAGTCAGAGAATGGTGTGACGAACACTGAATCAGTACCGGGATCAATAATAGTATTCACATGATGTGACTGGGTACATAACGCCTTGACCGGCCGCCATCCTTGACGAACCTCCTCCTGCCTGCTTGTAAGGGTTCACGGCGACGGGTGAGAGGTTGGAAACGGGACCTTCTCCCGCCGCCGTGGACTTGAGTTTAGCAGACAGGAGGAGATCGAGGGAGAGCCGAAGGCTCGACTAGCGGCGCGGTCACTTGGCTGACCCGCCGCGTACCCTCGGCACGGCGCAGCCGGGTCGAGGGCGAAGACAGTCAAGGACGCTTCGCGCCGCGCCTGCGGCGCGGTGGCTATGCTGTGCGTGATCCAACGGGTCACGTCAGCTCGGGGATCAAGGTTGGATGACAGCGGGTAACTTGAGATAACGTCGCGGAGACGGCGTCAAACAACGACGCCGCTCCGGTCGGGGTCCATTCGTGACGAAACTGTCGAAGAGATTTGTTCGGGCTTCGTTCATCACCCTTTTGCCGACTATCACCAGTATTATATCCGTGCGGCAGTGATGCAGATGATGGATCGGGCCGTTGGGATCTTAGGAGATGTGGCGGCCTGGAGGCCGCCGCTGCGGAGCATATGGTCTGCCAAAATGCATTCGAGCTATGGACACGACGACCCGTAAGGACGCCATTCATGGCGTCCTCACCGGTCCCAACTCTTCGTCGTATGGATACATAAGGAACGAAAAGGATGCTGTCCGAGCACGTCGTCCCCTGTCTGCGGGATGTGCCCGTCATTGACCAAAAAGGCTGCCTCGGAAGGATCGTATCATCCCTCCGAGGCAGCCCCGTCTCATCCGATCACCTCGGCCACCAGGTCATACGCGTCGGCGTCGGTGATCTTCGCCCTGACATACGTCCCCGGTTCAAGCGGGCGGTCGCTTTTGAGCCATATGATGCCGTCGCTCTCCGGCGCTTCCATGAGGCTGCGGCCGTAGAGGCCGTGCTCTTCATCGCGGCCGTCGACCAGCACCTCGCAGACCGTGCCCACGCGCTTTTGGTTGAGTTCCATCGAAATGCCCTGCTGCAGCATCATCAGCTGGTCCAGGCGCGCCTGCTTCACATCCTCGTCGACCTGATCGGGCATGCGCGCGGCGGGCGTCCCCTCCTCCGCGGAATACGTGAACGCGCCGAGGCGGTCGAAGCGCGTCTCGCGCACGAAATCGGCCAGCTCCTCGAACTGCGCGTCCGTCTCGCCGGGGAAGCCCACGATCATGGTCGTGCGCACCAGTATGCCGCGCTCGCGGCAGGCTCTGATGCGGTCGCGTATCAGCGCCGCATCGCCGCGGCGGTTCATGCGTTTGAGCAGCGCGTCGTCGATGTGTTGGAGCGGCAGGTCCAGGTACTTGGCCACCTTCGGAAGGCGCTCGATCGCGTCCAAGAGCCTGTCGTCCGAGGAGTCGGGATAGCAGTAGAGCACGCGCACCCAGTGTACCTCGTCGATGGCGGAGACGGCCTCGAGCAGCTCCGGCAGCAGGAAATGCCCGTCGCCGAAGTCGCTCCCGTAGCGCGAGGTGTCCTGCGCGATCAGCGTGATCTCCGTCACGCCCTTCTTCGCAAGCGTCCTGCACTCCTCCACGATGTCGTCGAAGGGCCGCGAGGCGTATGCGCCGCGTATCAGCGGTATCGCGCAGAACGTGCAGCGGTTGTTGCAGCCGTCGGAGATCTTGACATAGGCGGTGTAGCCCGCGTTCGTCAGCACGCGCGGCGTCTTGAGGAAGCGCGGCCCGTCCTGTATGTAGCAGGGGCGCAGGCCGTCGTTCGCGTCCGAAAGCATCTGGTCCAGGCGCGCGTAGTCCGAAACGCCCATGATGCCGTCGATCTCGGGGATCTCGGAGAGAAGCGCGTCGGGATAGCGCTGCGCCAGGCAGCCTGTGACGAAGAGCTTTTTGCACCTTCCCTGCGTCTTGTACTGCGCCATTTCGAATATGGCGTCTATGCTCTCCTGCTTGGCGGATTCGATGAAGCCGCAGGTGTTGACGAACAGCACGTCCGCCTCGGCGGGGTCGTTGACGATGCGCAGGCCGCGCTGTGTGAGCTGTCCCAACAGGTTTTCGGAGTCGACCAGGTTCTTGGCGCAGCCAAGGGAGAGCAGGCCGACCGTGCGGACGGTATCGGATGAGACGTTCATAGGTACCTCTTTCGTATGGATCGTTAGTTTGGCGGATGGGATGTGAGGAGGCCGGTCGGGCAAATGTTCGTGATCGGCCTTATGTGTTTCGAATGGTATGAAGGGAAGACGACGGTACGCGCGCACACGGGCGGACGCCATGAATGGCGTCCCTGCGGAATGCATGTTCACCCCCCGTAGCGGCGGCCTCCAGGCCGCGACGTCCCTGCCTTCCCCTTTGGGGCAACGCTGTCAACTTAAGCCCCAAAAGAGGCTAAACGCCTGCACGTTGCGATTGCGTAAA
>SVGK01000025.1 GCA_015056395.1 Clostridiales bacterium | reverse complement strand
GATCGATACCGGCCAGTCAGGAAATTCGTGTCGTCAGGCGCGAATTTCCGCGTTCTCTCCCTGTCGCGCAAAATCCGCAGATTTTGCGCGACAGGCTCACGCATTCATGCGTGAGCCGTGCGCCGTAACGGCGCGGCGGTTGACAACGCAGTCGAATTGTTTTAGAATGGATGCGTCACCCATGTACACATCCGACGCTCCTTCGGAGGAAAACGCCATGCCGACCATCGCCGCGGTCACGCTGGGCTGCAAGGTCAACCAATACGACACGGAAGCCATGCTGGAGGCCTTCGAGGCCGCGGGCTATGAAGTCGTGCCGTTCGAGCGGGACGCGGACGTGTACCTGGTCAACACCTGCACCGTCACGGTACCGGCGACCAGAAGAGCCTCAAGACCGTGCGCCGCGCGGCGCGCAGCCACCCCGACAGCGCCGTGATCGTCTGCGGATGCCTTGCACAGCGCGAGGCGGAGGCGATCGCCCGTATGGACGGCGTGAAGCTCGTGCTGGGCGTGCAGCGCCGCGGCGAGGTGGTCTCGCTGCTTGAACAGGCGCTTGCCGAGGGCCGGACCATCAACGCCGTCGCGCCGCTCAGGGCGATACCGTTCGAGGCGCTGTCGGTCTCCAGGCACGAGGGCCGTACGCGCGCGACCATGAAGATACAGGAGGGCTGCGACCGCTTCTGCTCCTACTGCATTATACCCTATGTGCGCGGGCCCGTGCGCTCGATGCCGCTCGAGAACGTGCGCGCGGAGGCGAGGCTCCTTGCGGAGGCGGGCTACCGCGAGATCGTCGTCACGGGCATACACCTGGCCAGCTACGGGCGCGGCACAGGCGAGAGCCTCATCGACGCCATATCCGCCGTGCACGACACGCCCGGCGTGGCGCGCGTGCGCCTGGGCTCGCTGGAGCCGGGCATCGTCACGCCGTCGTTCGCGCGTGCGCTGGGTTGCATGCCGGGGCTTGCACAGCAGTTCCACCTCTCGCTGCAGTCCGGAAGCGCCTCGGTGCTAAAACGCATGCACAGGCGGTACACGCCCGAACAGTACCTTGAAGCCTGCGCGCTGCTCAGAGAGAGCATGCCGCGCTGCGCCGTGACCACGGACGTGATCGCGGGCTTCCCCGGCGAGACCGAAGAGGAATTCGCGGAGACGCAGGCCTTCCTGTGCAGCGCGCAGCTTGCGCGGCTGCACGTGTTCCCCTATTCCCGCAGGTCCGGCACGGTGGCCGACCGCCTTCCCGGCCAGCTGACCGAGGCGGAGAAGCACGCCCGCGCCCAGGCGCTGATCGCCACCGGGCGCGAGCTCGAGGCGGCGTTCGTCGCGCGGCAGCGGGGACAGGTCGTGCGCGTGCTGTTCGAGACCGAGCCGGAGGAGGGCATGCTCGAAGGGTACTCCGGCGCCTATGTCCGCGTGCGCGCCGAAGGCGACAGCGCGCTGCTGGGCGCCATAAGGGACGTGCGCATCACTGAGACGGAAGGTGCGCTGGCAACGGGCTGCATCATTTGAACATAAGGACCGTATATCAGGAGGTATGGATATGGATTGCCTGTTCTGCAGGATCATCGCGGGGGAGATCCCCAGCACGAAGGTCTACGAGGACGAGAACGTATACGCGTTCCGCGACATCAACCCGCAGGCGCCGGTGCACGTGCTCGTGCTGCCGAAAAAACACATGGCGAACATACTGGAAGCCGACGGGGCGACCATGGCGCAGCTGACGGAGGGCATCAAGCGCGTGGCCGACATCGAGGGCCTTTCGAAGGACGGCTTCCGCATCGTCTCGAACTGCGGCAGGAATGGCTGCCAGTCGGTGGAACACCTGCACATACACGTGCTGGGCGGCGCGAAACTGAGCGAAGGCATGGCGTGACGGGCGGCAAATTCGAATAATAACAGTTTGTGAAAACTCTCGTTTGGCGCTTGACGAAAAGCACCGCGCGGGTTATAATACCAAATGTGGCGAACCCCATGCTACATTGGCGTATGTCACTGAAACACCGTGGCATGCCACTTAATCGCGAGGGGAGGGAAAGCACATGTCCGAGGTACGCATTCGGGAAAATGAATCATTGGAAAGCGCACTGCGCCGTTTTAAGCGCAAGACCGCTCGTGATGGTATCCTTGCCGAGGCAAGAAAAAGAGAGCATTACGAGAAGCCCAGCGTAAAGCGTAAGAAGAAGGCCGAGGCCGCTCGCAAGCGCAAGTATTGATACACCAATGAAAGCCCCTTTGCAATCACGCAGAGGGGCATTTTCTCATACGGCACATCGAGACACGCCGGCCGGACACCCATTTGCTCATACCCAAATACACATACACCGCGATAAGCATCCTCATCCCCCCTTCAGTCATGGCAGCACCGGTCTTCATTCATGATGTCCTATAACCTCGAGGCGCATGGACGCGATATGCCTTTCATCACGAACGCGCTCACACGCAGGCGGACGCCATGGATGGCGTCCCTGCGCGATGTTTGTTCGAAATGTCGAATGATCGTGCGCGCGACATCGGCCACGGGCGCACCAAGGCGCGCCCCTACGGGGAATCGACGATGTTTGTGCATCATCGGGATGTCTGCGGCTTCGGATCGACCGGACGGACGCCTTGGATGGCGTCCCTACGATATGCCGAATCACATCATCATTTGCAGCGTCGACCATCCCGTTCATTGATTCCGCATCGACCGCATCCCCATCCCGGCCATCGTTCCTGATCGCGAATCATCCGCAGCGTTTCCTGACAGGCGTCGGCAGCATCAGCATCGACCGGACGGTCGCCATGGATGCCGTCCCTGCGGCATGCCGCGTCACATCATCATCCGCAGCGTCGACCGTCATCGGTCAATGATTCTGCATCGACCGCACCCCTCATCTTCCGGCTATTGATTCTTAATTCTTAATTCTGAATTCTGAATTATCAAAGGAGTTTCCATGCCCATACACTACACCTTCCTCCTCTGGCCCCACGCGAACGTGCGCTACAGGGCGGAGGCGCAGAAGCTCGCGCAGGCGGAGCTTCAGATCATATTGAACAGCTGCGCGCCCGAGGCGGCCGTGACGCCCGTCGAACACCTGGGCATGCCGGCGCTGTCGATCGAAGCGCCCGCGCCGCTGCCCGAGCCCGCGCTGGAGCGGCTGCGCCGCCACTCGCTGCTCTTTGGCCTTTACCTGAACGACGGCGACAAACTCGTGCCCGTCGCCGGGCGCGCGGCGGCGCGGCTGGGCGAGGACCTGCCCGGCATACTCAAATACAAGGGCAAGACGAACGAGCTTTTCACGCAGATGCTCATCAACGTGGGCCTCTATTCCGCGCCGCTCAGGACGCCGGACGACACTGTGCGCTTTCTTGACCCCATGTGCGGGCGCGGCACGTCGCTGTTCATCGCCGCCAATCTGGGCTATGAGGCGACCGGCTCGGACATCGACCGCGCGGCGCTCAAGGAGGGCGAGCAGTTCCTGAAGCGATATTTCGAATACCACCGCATGAAACACGCTTTCCAGCGTTCGTCGCTGACCGTCAACGGAAAGAGCGCCCCGTGCGCCAGGTTCACGTTCGAGGACCAGTCGCTCTCCTTCGTTGAGCTGGACGCCGCGAACGTGCGCAAATGCTTCGGCGCGGGCAGGTTCCACGTGATCGCCTGCGACCTTCCCTACGGCGTGCAGCATTCGACGAAGGCCTCGAACGCCGAAGGCCTGCTTGCGCGCGCGCTGCCCGCGTGGCGCGAGGCGCTCGTGCCGGGCGGCGCCGTGGCCGTCTCCTTCAACGCGCAGACCGCAAAGCGTGACAACATACTTCAGGCGATGCAGCGCGCCGGCCTGTCCCCGCTGTCCGGCGGGCCCTATGACGAATTCTCGCACTGGGTCGAACAGGCCGTCACGCGCGACGTCGCCGTCGGCATAAACGACGCAAAGATCCGGAGGTCATGATGGATTATCAAACCTTACACATGAAGACCGTCGCCGACCTGCGCGCGCTGGCGCGCGAGTACGGCGTCAGGGTGCCCGCGGGCACGAACAAGGAATCGCTAATACAGATGCTTCTGAAGGCGCCGGAGCCCGCGCCGGCCGCGCCCAGGCGCGAGCCGGACAGGGCGGAGACGCCCCAGCCGGAGCGGCGCAGGGGGCGTCCGCGCAAGGAAGCGCCGGAGCCCGCCGCCGAGGCCGTGAAGCCCGAACCCGCGAAGCCCGCCCCGGCACAGCAGGCGCCCGCGTCCCTGCAGCAGGAATACCCGGACGCCAGGCCTGCGCCCGCCACGAGCCGCCCGCGCACGGACTACACGATGGTCGACAAGGACGGCGTGCCCATAGGCAACTTCCAGGACGGCGCGGGCGTGCTGGAGATCCAGCAGGAGGGCTACGGCTTCCTGCGCGCGGACAACTGCCTGCCCGGCGCGAACGACGCCTACCTCTCCCCCGCCCAGATACGCCGCTTCAACCTGCGCGAGGGCGACTACATACAGGGCAAGACGCGCCCGCAGCGCGACGGCGCGCGCTACTGCGCCATGGTCTACGTGACCAAGGTCAACGGCGAGGCGCCCGAGAACGCCATAGGCCGCCAGAGCTTCGAGAGCCTGATACCGGTCTATCCCAACGAGCGGCTGCGCATGGAGGGCCCCAAGCACGCGGAGATACCGCTGAGGCTGATCGACATACTCTCGCCCATAGGCAAGGGGCAGCGCGGCATGATCGTATCGCAGCCCAAGGCCGGCAAGACGACGCTGCTCAAGCAGATCGCCAACGCCATATCCGACAACAACCCCGAAGTCAAGCTGATCGTGCTGCTGATCGACGAGCGCCCCGAAGAGGTCACCGACATGAAGCGGTCCATACGCGGCGACGTGATCTATTCGACATTCGACGAGGAGCCCGCGCACCACGCCCGCGTGGCGGAGATGGTGCTGGAGCGCGCCGAGCGCATGGTCGAGATGAAGCAGGACGTCGTGATATTGATGGACTCCATCACGCGCCTGGCGCGCGCGTACAACCTGATCGTGCCCACCAGCGGGCGCTCGCTCTCGGGCGGCCTGGACCCGGGGGCGCTGTACAAGCCCAAGAAGTTCTTCGGCGCGGCGCGCAACATAGAGAACGGCGGCAGCCTGACCATCATCGCCACCGCGCTGGTGGACACCGGCAGCCGCATGGACGACATCATATTCGAGGAATTCAAGGGCACGGGCAACATGGAGCTGCACCTGGACCGCAAGCTGGCCGACAGGCGCATATTCCCCGCCATCGACCTGACGCGCTCCGGCACGCGCCGCGAGGAGCTGCTGCTCTCACCCGCGGAGCTCGAAGGTGCATACGCCGCGCGGCGCATGCTCTCCTCCTCCAACGCGCAGCAGAGCACCGAGATGCTGATAAGCCTGATGCAGAAGACGCGCACGAACGACGACTTCGTCGAGCGCATAAAGGGCTGGGTACAGGTCTACGAGAAGGAAGGGCGCAGGAACTGACGGAAGAGGAGAAGCCTATGGCCGCATGCGACTGGCCGGTCACGCAGCTTGACCGCGACTATCACGACAACGAATGGGGCGTGCCCGTGCACGACGACCGCACGATGTTCGAGCATCTCATGCTCGAGGTGATGCAGTGCGGCTTGTCGTGGGGGCTCATGCTCAAAAAGCGCGGCGTGTTCCGTGCGTGCTTCGAGGGCTTCGACTTCGACCGGATCGCCGCGTATACGGAGGACGACGTGGCGCGCATCATGGCGACGGACGGCATGATCCGCTCAGAGCGCAAGATACGCGCCGTCATCGAAAACGCGCGCCGCTATCAGGCGGTGCGCGCCGAGTTCGGCAGCTTCTGCGACTATCTGTGGCGCTTCACGGACGGCAGGACCATACTCTACGAGGGCCATGCCGAAGGCCGCGTGCCGGCGAAGAACGCGCTGTCCGAACGGATCGCCGCGGACCTGAAGGCGCGCGGGTTCAAGTACGTGGGCGGCGTGACGGTGTATTCGCACATGCAGGCTTGCGGCCTGATCAACGACCACGGCGGCGACTGCCCGTGCTATGCGCGCATCAACGCCATGGCGGACACCGTGGCGCTGCCGCGGGACGGCGAGGGATGAAGCCGCCGCGTGTATGACAGAGTAAACAGTGTCGGCCAGGCTTTAACAAAATTTTGTCAAACCCATTGACAAGCCATGGGATCTTGCGTATAATACAATTGTTCTTCGGAACAGCATCCTGGGATGTGCGCCAGCCAATGCTTTTACCCACAGATTCACAAAAGGATTCCGTGTCGGTAACGTTGATGCCACGCCCCCGTTCCTTCGGGATCGTCAGGGGACGGCAGCAGACGGTCGCAGGTCTCCGCCCTGCCTGAGAGGCGGGTGAAAAAGCGGAGGCGGACGGCTTCTTGGGATTGTTCGGAGCTCTGAACGGGGCTCCGTTTTTTTTGTGCGGAAACGAGGGCACAGTAAGCCCGCCCCTGCGGCATAGCCCCCCTGCGTTCGTCACGAACCCATGCAATGTATACGAAGCCCCGCGCCCCGCAAAGACGCCATTCATTGTTAACCGTTAATTGTTAACTGTTAACTGCGGCGATCCCTAACTCCTCACTCCTAACTCCTCATTCCTCATTCCTACGTCGCTACCTTCCATCTCCGCCTCACTCCCCATACACCAGCCGCAAAAGCGCCTGCGCCTGCGCGGGACAGCGCCCTGCGATCTCCGCGCGCCCCACCAGCCTGAAGCCCTCGTAGCGGAACTTCGGCGATGTCGCGCAGCTCACGAAGCTGTAGCCCGCGGCGTCCAGGTTCTCCGCTGCGAACACCGTGCCCGCGGGGATCATGCACATGGCGCGCTGTCCCCTGTCCGCGTCCGGCCCAAGATCCGCCGTCGTCATGTTCCCTTCCCCGTCGATCATCGTCACGCGCATGCCGCAGCCCTCGTGATAGTACCACAGCTCGTCGCAGTCGATCACATGGAGATGCGATATGTCCGCGCCGTCCAGCAGGAAATAGATGCTGCCCATGCACGCGCGCCCCTCCGCGTCGCGGTGCGCGGACGTGTACACCTCGCTGAACGCGCCGCCCTCCGGGTGCGGCCTGAGGCGATAGATCCGCGTGAGCTCTTCCACACGATCCATGTGTGCGTCCCTCCTTCACATCATGCGCAGCAGCGCCATGTACACCGCCGTGCCCGCGGCGATGGAGACCAGCGTGTTCCTCTTCCAGAGGTGCAGCGCCACCACGACCGCCGCGGCGATCAGCGTCGCCGCGGCCGTGCCGCCGTCAGACCCGGGCAGGCCCTTCATGCAGTACACCACCAGCACTGCGATGATCGCGGGCGGCAGCTTCACCGCCAGGCGGCGCATGGCAGGTGGCAGATCACGCCTCCCGCGAAACAGCAAAAACGGCACGGCGCGCAGGAGCAGCGTGCACGCGGCGCAGATCAGCACCGCCAGCAGCAGATATGCCGTGCGGCTCACGCGGCCTCACCTCCCCTGTCCGGCGTGGCGAAGTCCATCACGACCAGCGCGAACACCGTCGCCGCCAGCGCCGGCAGCAGGAAGCTTTCCGCGCCCAGCGCGAACAGCGATACGGCTCCCGACGCGCCGCCGGCCAGCGCGCACCGCCGCGCCGTGCGTCCGCCGGAGCGGAGCTGGTCGACCAGTATCACGATGAACAGCGCCGTCATCGAAAAGTCTATGCCCGTGGTGTCCATCGAGATCGCGCCGCCCAGCACGCAGCCCAACACGCTGCCCGCCGTCCAGTAGATGTGGTGCAGAAGCGATATCTCAAAGAACGCGAGGCGGCCGTGCGCGTCCGCCGCCTCGTCGTCCAGACACGAGCAAAGCACGGAATAGGTCTCGTCCGTGAGCGACCAGACCATGTAGGGATATCGTGCCCCCATCGTGCGATAGCGCTCCACGAACGTCAGTCCGTAGAATATGTGGCGCGCATTGACCAGAAGCGTCATCAGCGCTATGGTCGTAAGCGGCGCGGCCGACGCAATCAGCGGTATCAGCGCGAACTGCATGCTGCCCGCATAGATCAACACGCTCATGAGAAGCGCCCACGGCCAGCCCAGGCCCGCCTCCCTGTTGAGCAATATGCCGAACGCTATGCCCAGGAACACATAGCCCAACAGCACCGGTATCGACTTTCTGAACGAATAGCGGAATATCTGCGTCTTGTCCAAGGGGAGCATCCTTTCAGCGGTCCAGATGGTAGGTATGGTCCTCGAACATCAGTCGGCTGTAGCTTACGATCAGCGCATCCGGTTTGACCTCCTCGATCAGCTCGCGCGCCGTATGCGGGTTGTAGCGCAGGTCCGCGGACACCACGCGGCCGCACACCAGCGACAGGAAGCTGCATACAGGGCCCGCGTAGCTGTCGCGCAGCACCAGCACCGTGATGTCCGGGGCATCGGGGTTCGTCAGTTCCTCGTACATTTCGATCAGCCCGTAGTCCGTGTAGGCCAGCTCCTCCGTGAGCTTCTCGCGGCGCAGCACCGCCTGTTCGAACGTCCCCTCCTCGTCCTCGATGTCGCCGGTGCGGTGCTCGGAGTGCCTTGTGATGTGCGTGTCGTATTTGGGCAGATACACGGTGATGTCGTCGTTCTTCGCGTTGCGCTTGCCCACGAGCTCGCCGAAATCCCCGAAGAACAGGCCCGGATGCAGCTCCGTGTCGAATCGATCCGGGTCGAGCCTTTCGAGCGGCAGGTCCGCGCCCGTGACCTCCTCGAGCTTTTCGGCGTATATGCGCGTGGCGAGCAGCGCGGCCAGCGTCGTCCAGTGCTTGTCCGTCTTGAGCTCGAGTTCATCGCTGCCAAGCCCCGTATCTTTGAAGAACGTGCGGCTGTCCAGCGACTCTATGCCGTGCGCGCGCATTATGGAAAGCACTTGATCCGCCAGCTCGTCGCTCGTGTCGACCAGCGCGTAACCCTCGGGCAGCTGCTGGCCGCCCTCGAAGAAGCCCGGATGCACGAAGGCGTAGAAGCGCGGCAGGTCGTCAGGCAGAGAATCCATGAACTGGGCCAGCTCCTCCGCCTCGTCGGCAAGGCCCTGGCGCGAGGTCAGGTAATAGAGCTGTCCGTTGGGCAGCCTGAGCATCTGCTCCGCGCCGACCACGACCATGTCGCGGCCCAGGGCATACTGGAACGAGGCGTTCAGCTCGTGCAGCTCGTCCTTCCAGGGAAGGTTGCGCTGCAGCCTGTCCTGCAGCGAGGCGATGCGCGCCTGCGCCATCTTGAAGGGGTCGTCATAATCGCTCTCGTCCGCCAGGAACTCCCGCGCCTTGTTCCACTTGACGGAGCGCACGATGGCGCCGGGGTTTTTGAGTATGCCGGATATGCACATATAGGATATGCCGGCAATGAACAACGCGGCCAATATGAAGGCCGGTATGCGCGCGGGCTTCGAGGATGTTCGTTCGGGCTTGGACACTTTGTGCTCCTTTGTTCTGTGGTCATATTGGCGTAAACCCGGATACCGCCGCGGCAGCCGGATATAGCTATATTATAGACGTGAAATGTGACTATATCTATCACGACCGCGGCATACCAGCTGGGAGCAGCATAAGGCAGACGCCCGATGGGGCGCCCCTACGGCGGAATGGAAGGTCTGTATTTCCGGATGTTACGCGGTCACGATAGGCGCCGACCATTGCTTACTGACTCCTAACTCCTAACTCCTAACTCCTCATTCCTCATTCCTCATTAATCAAACCGCTGCGCCGCGTGATCCCACGCGGCGCAGCGGTCGTTCATCCTTCCCGCATGCTCTTCGCTTCGCTCTCCGAGCAGTACACGAAGTGCTCCGGCTCGACCTCCCGCATCTCCGGCTTCTCCCGGGAATAGTCGTGGTCGCGCTCCGGCACGTAGTCCACGCGCTTGCGCACGCGCTCCGTCAGCGGGTTGGGCTGCGGTATAGCGGAGAGCAGCGCCTTCGTATAGGGATGCATGGGACGCTCGTACAGCACGCGGCTGGGCGCCAGCTCCACAAGCTTCCCGTAGTACATCACGCCTATGCGGTCGGAGAAATACTTGACCACGGACAGGTTGTGCGCGATGAACAGTATCGTAAGGCCCATCTCCTGCTTCAGGTCGTTGAGCAGGTTTATGACCTGCGCCTGTATCGACACGTCCAGCGCCGAGACCGGTTCGTCGGCGATGATCAGCCTGGGCCGCACGACCATCGCGCGCGCGATGCCTATGCGCTGCCGCTGGCCGCCCGAGAACTCGTGCGGATAGCGCGTGGCGTGCTCCTCCGTGAGGCCTACTGTCCTGAGCATCTCGACCACCTTGTCGTGCGCCTCCGCGCGGGACGCGCCGCGCAGCATGAGGCCCTCGCCTATGATCTCCTCTATGGTCATGCGCGGGTTCAGCGATTCGATCGGGTCCTGGAATATCATGGCGATGTTCTCGGTGATGTACTTCTGCAGGTCCTTCGTCATCTTTCCCGAGATCTCGCGCCCGTCGAAACGCACGATGCCGCTCGTGGGGTCATACAGGCGTATGATCGTGCGGCCCGTGGTGGTCTTGCCGCAGCCGCTCTCTCCCACCAGTCCGAACGTCTCGGCGGGCTTCACGCCGAAGGAAACGTCGTCCACCGCCTTGACCACGAGCTTCCTGCGGCCATGGCCGGACGTGAACGTCTGACAGAGGTGTTCGACCTCGAGTATGTATTCACTGTTGGGCATGGGCGGCGGCCTCCTTCATGCGCTGTATGCGCTCCCTGAGCGACGCGGGCATCTCGACCCTGGGCGCTCTGGGGTGCAAAAGCCACGTCGACGCGTAGTGCGTGTCGCTCAGGCGGAACGTGGGCGGCTCCTGTTCGAAGTCTATCTTGAGCGCATATTTGTTGCGTATCGCGAAGGCGTCGCCCTTCGGCGGCGCGATCATGTTGGGCGGCGTGCCGGGTATCGCCTCGAGACGCCCGTAGGTCTCCAGGTCCGGCATGGACGAAAGCAGCGCCCACGTATAGGGGTGCACCGGCTCGAAGAATATCTCCTCCGCGGTGCCGGATTCGACGATCTTGCCCGCGTACATCACGCAGATGCGGTCCGCCATCTGCGCCACTACGCCCAGGTCGTGCGTGATGAACAGCACGGAGAGGTGGCGCTCCTCCTTGATCTGGTTGATCAGCTCCAGTATCTTCGCCTGCACCGTCACGTCCAGCGCCGTAGTCGGCTCGTCGCAGATCAGTATCTCCGGGTCGCCCGCAAGCGCGATGGCGATGACGATGCGCTGCCGCATGCCGCCGGAGAACTGGAAAGGGTACTGGTTGATGCGGCGCTCCGCGTCCGGTATGCCCACGTCCTTCATGAGCTGCAGCGCGCGCTGATGGGCGTCCTGCTTGCTCATTCCCTGGCGGACCAGCACCTCGGTGATCTGCTTGCCCACCTTCATGATGGGGTTGAGCGCGGAGAGCGGGTCCTGGAACACGAGGCCTATGCGGTGGCCGCGTATCTCGTGCATCTTCGCCTCGTCCACCTTGGTGATGTCGAGGCCGTCGTAATCTATGCTGCCGCTTTCGATGAAGGCGTTGCCGGGGAGTATGCCCATGATCGCCTTCGTCGACACGGACTTGCCGCTGCCGCTCTCGCCGACGATGGCCACGGTCTCGCCCTTCTTCAGGTCGAAGCTCACGCCGCGCACCGCCTGCACGATGCCGCCGTAGGCGCGGAAGGACACGCGCAGGTCGTTGACGGACAATATCGTGTTCTGCTGCATGCCTTACGCCTCCCCTCTGCGGCTGGGATCCATCGCGTCGCGCAGTCCGTTGGAGAGCATGTTGAACGCGATCATCAATACCGAGATCAGTATCGCCGGGAACAGCGTCTGATAGGGGTACTGCAACAGCACCTCCTGCCCCACGCTCAGCAATATGCCTATGGAGGGCTCCGGCGGCTTGATGCCTAAGCCTATATACGCAAGGAAACTCTCGGAGAAGATGGCGCCCGGCACGGCGATCATCGCGCGCGTGATCAGGGGGCCTATCGTGTTGGGCAGTATGTGGCGGAATATCAGCTTGCGGTCCGGCACGCCCAGCGTCCTGGCCGCCAGCACGTACTCGCGGCCCTTGTAGCGGTAGAACTGCGCGCGCGTCAGGCGCGCCGTGCCGATCCAGCCCGTGACCGTGAGCGCCAGTATGATCGAAAGCATGCCGCTTCCCAGAAGTATCATGAAAAGTATCGTCACGACGATATAGGGAAGGCCGTCCAGCACCTCCGCAAGGTGCGTCAGGAACAGGTCGACCTTGCCGCCGTAGTAGCCCGCGATCGAGCCGTAGATCACGCCTATGATCAGGTTCGTGACCACGGAGATGACCGCGATCATCAGCGATATGCGCGCGCCCCTGAACAGGCGGGTCAGTATGTCGCGGCCCAGGTAGTCCGTGCCGAACCAGTGGTACTCGGTCTCAGGCGCGCCGCAGTAGGCGTAGTAGTCGACCTTGATGTCCACGACCTCGGTCTTGCGCACGGTATATTCGTTGATGATCGAGAGCACGCTGCCCTCCGGGAAGCGCTTCGCATCGTCCAGCGAGGACTTCTTGATGTTCGTGAGCGTGCGCGTGCCGTCGGCGATGCCCCAGTTTTCGAGTATCGGTATCTTCGGCGGCAGGTTCTTCTGCTTGACGTTCTGCTCGGTATAGCTGTAGCCGGTGATGTTCGGCACGACCAGCGCCAGCACCACGATGACCAGTATCGTGCACAGCGAGATCATGGACACCCTGTTCGCGCGCAGACGCCTGAAGGCGTCCTTGTAGAAGCCTATGGGCTCCGTGGTGAAGCGCTCGTCGGTGGTATAGTCCGTTTGGGCCAGCGCGAGCTTCGCGTCCGGGATGTCGTTCATCTCCTGCGGAAGATGGTTTCTGTCTTCGATGATCATTTGCCGCCTCCGATCCTGATCCTGGGATCAATGATGCCGTAAGAGATGTCTATGACGCATATGCTGACCAGCGAAATGACGGAATAGAAGATCAGCAGCGCCACGGTCAGGAAGTGGTCGCCCGCCAGTATGGAATCTACCAGCAGGCCGCCCTCTCCGGGCACGGCGAATATCTTTTCGATGACCAGCGAGCCTCCCATGATGCCCGTGATCAGCGGTATGATCGTGTTTGCGATGGGGACCAGTGAATTGCGGAACGCGTGGTTCCACGTGGCTTCGCGCTGCGTCAGGCCCTTGGTGCGCGCCAGCAGCATGTACTCCGAGGAGAGCGTCTCGATCAGCTCTCCGCGCAGGTAGCGCGCGATCGTGGCGATGGGGTTCAGGGACAGCGCGATGATGGGCAGGACCATGGAGCTGAAGGCCACCCAGACGGTGGGCGCCTGCGCGTTGTACAGCGTCGGGAACAGCGGCCACGCGAACGTGAAGCAGTATTGCATGAGCGACGCGAACACGAACGAAGGCACCGATATGAATATGACGATCAAAAACGATATGATGGTGTCCTGCCACCTGTTCCTCTTGAGCGCCGCCACCGTGCCCGCGATGATGCCCACGGGTATCGAGATCAGCAGCGAGAAGAAGTTCAGCAGCATCGTCGGAGGTATGCGCTCCTTTATGATGTCGAACACATCCAGGCCCGGGCGTATCTTGACGGAGGTGCCGAAGTCGCCCTTCGTCACGATGCCGTGTATGAAGTAATAGTACTGCACAGCCATGGGCTCGTGGAGGTGCATCCTGTCCTCTAACTTCTGCTGTACCTCGGGCGGGACCTCGGGGTTTTCGAATATGCTCATGGGCATCAGGCGGATGACCCAGAAGGACAGCGTCATCACGAGGAACAGCGTGAGCAGCATGGCGCCTATGCGGCCGATGATGTATTTGATCATAGTTGATGACTCCGATATTTGTGTGTTGGAACGGTCGTTGCGGGCGAAAAAGGGTCCTTCCTCCCTTTGGGATGCCGCTCGAAATGATATGGGGCTTTAAAGCACGTTACAGGTATACGCCCCTGAAGCAGGAGCGTATACCCGTATCGTCAGCGGTCGTTATGTCCCTTGCGTATCATTCCTCGATGTCCGCGAAGATCAGGCCCCAGCCGAAGCCCGGCAGGTAGGTCTCCACGGGCAGCACCATGCGGTCGGAGAACATCTCATAGGTGACGTCCTGCACCACCGGCACATGGATGACCTTTTCCAGATAGATCTCTTCGAGCTTCTGGGTCTCCTGCAGCATGCGGTCGTAGTCCGCCTTGACTTCTTCGCTGTCGCAGACCGCGTACTGGGCCTCGAACTCATCGTCGAAGTAGTTGTTCGGATGGCTGGCGTAGCTGGTCAGGTAGTAGTAGAAGCAGGTGTAGGGATAGGTACGGCTCGCGCCGCGGCTCCAGTCGTTCGGGGAGAGGTCCCACTCATCCGTGCCCTTCTTGAACTCGGTGGTGGAGGTGCCGGAGTAGGTGGTGGACTTGAGCGTCACCTTGCCCTCGAAGATCTTCGGGAACTCCTCCTGCAGGTATTCCGCGGTGGCCTTCCAGTAGGACTCGGACGGATCGTAGCCTATGATCAGCTCGATCACGGTGTCCTCGGGCACGCCGCACTCCTCATACGCCTTCGCCAGGTACTCGCGCGCCAGCTCGGGGTTGTAGCCGTAGGGGCCCCACTCCTCGACCATCGCGGTGACCGCCTGGCCGTACTCGCTCTCGCGATAGGTCAGTCCCGACTCGGAGAACATGCCCGCCTGGCCGTTGACGTAGGTGCCGGAAGGCTCCTGATAGCCGAACAGGTCGTGCGCGATGACCTCGCGGTTCATGGCGTGGTAGATCGCCTTGCGGTAGTTCACGCTCGAGCAAATGGGGTTCAGCGGGTTCTGGCAGTTCAGGTCGATGTGATATACGGTCGCGGACGCGTACTCGACGGTGCGCGGATCGTCGATGTAGGTCTCGATGGTGTTGGCGTCGGGGGCCAGGTAGTCAAGGCCGCCCTGCTCCCACAGCTCGACGCGGGCGTTCATCTCGGGGATGATGCGCACTTCGACCTTGTCGTAGTTGTACAGCTCGGGCATCCAGTAGTTTTCGTTGCGGACGTAGCTCTGCACGGAACCGTAGACCCAGGAGTCGATCACGTACGGGCCGCAGCACATCCAGGTCTCGGCGGTGGAGCCGTAAGTGGAGGACAGGCGGTCTTCGCTCAGGCACTCCTCGTACAGCGGCTCATACAGCGGCACGGTCGCGCGGGTGGTGAAGTGCGAGCAGACGGAGGTCTGGGAGACCTCGCTCTCGGTGATGATCTCGATGGTGTAGTCGTCGATCTTCTTGATGCCGACGTCTTCCCAGTCGACGGGCGCCTCGGCGGTCTGCTGGTTGTAGGCCTTCGCGTTCAGGATCGTGATGTCCTGATCGGAGATGAAGTCCGCCATCTGGTTGGCCAGCTGCGGATCGAGGCCGGTCTTGAAGGAATAGATGATGGTGTCGGCGTTGATGGGGTCGCCGTTGGCCCAGCAGGCTTCCTCGCGCAGGGTGATGCGCCAGGTGTTTTCGCCCACCAGCTCGGGCAGGTCCTTCGCGATCTCGCCGATGTAGTGGAAGTTCGCGCCGTCCTCGTCGGGAACTGCGCGGTAGAGCGTCGCGCCGCAATAGCTGGCGGGCGTGTTCACGCTCGTCTGCACGGAGTTCTGGCCGTTCAGCGTCGGGCAGTCCTCGTTCATGTAGGTGTGGAACACCTTCTCGGCGCTCGCGGAAACGGCCAGCGCCAGGGTGAGGATCACGGTCAGGGTGAGGATCAGTGTCAGCGTCTTCTTCATCCGGACATTCACTCCTTTGTCAAAATGGTTGTTATCTCGAAGCACCGCGCACGCGGTGATTCAGTCATGCGATCACGAGGGAAAGCGCGAACAGTATGGCCGCAGCGCCCAGCAGCACCGGCACGTCTCTGTGCCCGCCCATGCCCTCGCGGTAGCGTGCGTAGTCCTCCGTCTCCTGCCGCCCCGTCCCGAAGTCGTTTCGGAATATGCGCTTGAGCATCCTTACGCCCCAGAGGAACGACGCGAACGCCTTCAGGTTCGAAAGCAGGCGCAAAAGCCCCACGATCAGAAAACCGTTGGACAGGCAGAAGAGCAGGTCCGTCGCACGCGCGCCGCCCATGCGCGCACAGGTCAGCGCGAACAGCGCAAGCCCCAGCGCGGCGGAGGCGATGAGCGGCCCCTTCGACAGTCGGTCTTTCATGGCACGGGCCTCGCCGCCCCTGCGGAAGGCCAACCCCCTAAAATCATATCATTTTGATTCTAACATCATGCGGCGTTTTTTTCAATCCCCTTGCCAAACACAATTGCATATTGTTTGTTAAATTTTCAGGTATTTCGCGCATTTTCAGCCATTTGTACGCGCGGGACCGCGGCGTGCGGGATTTGGCGCGCAAAAATCGCAGACTTGCAGTTTTGAATGGCATCGGCCCCATCAGCGCAAAACATTGCATATCGCGCACCGTCCTCATGCATTTTTCGGCGCGGCGGCGAAGCGTTCACTTGCGAATATTCATGCGCATATATGCGTTACATGTGCATGAATATTCATCCATTTTCTACCATTGAATCAAGGGGACGGCGCCGCGTCAGGCTGCGCCGTCCCCCCCTCGATGGCTCCGATCTGCCGGATCAGCGGCCCTGCGCCGCCTGGCCGCCGTCCATGGTGACCAGCGAGCCCGTGATGTGGCTGGACTTCTCGCTTGCCAGGAACAGCGCCATATCCGCGACCTCCTCGGGCTTGCAGTAGCGCTTGTCCGGATAGGGCGCGGCGAATATCTTCATCGCCTCTTCCTTGGTGACGTTCTCGCCCAGCGCTTGCTTTTCGAGCTTGGTCATCATGGGCGTGTCGATGGGGCCGGGGCCGATGCAGTTGATGTGTATGCCCATCTCCGCGACCTCCAGCGCCGCGCACTTGGAGATGCCGAACGCCGCGTGCTTGGAGGAGACGTAGGCCGACATGGTGGCCGCGCCGGTGACGGAGGCCTGCGACGTGATGTTCACGATCGCACCGCTCTTCTGCTGCTTCATCTGCCTGAGCGCGTACTTCATGCCGTTCAGCACGCCGAACACGTTGATGTTGTACACGGCCATCATGTTCTCCATGGTCTGCTGGTCCAGCGGCAGGCTCTTGCCCTCGTAGCCGGCGTTGTTGACCATGACGTCCAGGCGCCCGTAGTGGGCGATGGTCTTCTCGATCATGTCCCTGATCTGCTCTTCCTTCGTCACGTCCACCACGAACGTGAGGAGGTTTTCCGGCGCGATGTCGATGCCGGGCAGCATGGCGTCCAGCTTCTTCTGCTGCGTGGAGGATATGGCCAGCTTGCAGCCCTCGGCGGCGAACGCCCTGACCAGCGCCTCGCCCACGCCGCCCGTGGAACCGGTGATGACGACGACCTTGTCCTTGAGTTTGAGATCCATTTTTCCGCCTCCTGACGATTTTATCGCGCCGCGCCTGTGCGCGGCTCTCTGTCGATATTTTAACAGATGTTATGGGATATGTCCAGTAAAAAACGGCGATTCGGAAATTCAGAATTAAGAATTCAGAATTCAGAATCAATAGCAAGAGGGGCAGTCACCGCATACAGAGAAATAAAAGCCGCCCGGCCTTCCGTTCGATCACGGAGGCCGGGCGGTTCGCGTTCGGCTCACGCCTCCGCGATCAGCTCCTTGGAATGCTCCCTGTTCATCTTCACGCACATCTCGACCAGCTTATCGAGCGGCACGCCGTGCAGCTGCTGCTTCTGCCCGCGCACGGTGATGGAGACGGTGCGCTCCTCGACTTCCTTGTCCCCCACCACGACGATGTAGGGATCCTTCATGGTCTTGAAGTTCTTGATCTTCGTGTTCATGTTGAGGTCCGCATAGTCTGCCTCGACGCGTATGCCCGCGTTCTCGAGCGCCTCGGCGACCTCGCGCGCGTAGTCGTTGTGCTCGGTGCGTATCGGCACCACGGCCACCTGGTAGGGGCTGAGCCAGAACGGGAACGCGCCCTTGTAGTGCTCTATGATGATGCCTATGAAGCGCTCGAGCGAGCCGTAGATGGCCCTGTGTATGACCACGGGCATGGCGGTCCCGCCGTCCGGCGTGACATAGGTCAGGCCGAAGTTGTGCGGCAGCTGGAAGTCCAGCTGGATCGTGCCGCACTGCCACTCGCGGCCCAGCGCGTCCTTGATCTGCAGGTCGATCTTGGGGCCGTAGAAGGCGCCGTCGCCCTCGTTGACCTCGTAGCCGCCCTCGCCGTACTTGTCGTCCAGTATCTTCTTCAGGGCCGCCTCGGCGCGGTTCCAGACCTCGATGTCGCCCATGTAGTCCTCGGGGCGCGTGGACAGCTCCGCACGGTAGGTCACGCCGAAGGTGCCGTAGATCTCGTCCGCGATGGCGATGATGTCCGCGATCTCGGATTCGATCTGCTCCTCCATGACGAAGGTGTGGTCGTCGTCCTGGCGGAACTCCTGCACGCGGAACAGGCCGTTCATCTGGCCGGACTTCTCCTTGCGGTGCAGCACGTCATACTCGCTGTAGCGGATGGGCAGCTCCTTGTAGGAGTGCAGCGTGCGCTTGTAGGTAACCATGGCGTTGGGGCAGTTCATCGGCTTTGCGCCCATGGTGTCGTCCAGCTCGCGGTTGAACACGGCGCTGCCCTGCGGCAGGTGCACCGTCTCGGTCTCCGCCACGCCCTCCTGCAGGTTGTTGAGCACCCCGGGTATCTCGGCGTCCGCCTTGAGCCAGCCGGAGATGCCGGGCACCATGAACATGTTGTTGACGTAGTGCGCCCAGTGGCCGGAGATCAGCCACAGCTTCTTCTTGTTGATCAGCGGCGCGGAGATCTCGGTGTAGCCGTGCTTCTGCTGGATGGCGCGGGAATAGGCCAGCAGCGCCTGGTACATCTTCCAGCCGCGCGGCAGCCAATAGGGCATGCCAGGCGTGGTCTCGTCAAACATGAACAGATCCAGCTGCGGCCCCAGCTTCTTGTGGTCGCGCTCCAGCGCCTCCTTGATGAACTGCAGGTGGTCCTTCAGGCCCTGCTTGTCCGTGAAGGCATAGACGTACACGCGCTGCAACTGCTCGCGATGCTCATCGCCGCGCCAGTAGGCGCCGGCCACCGAGCGGATCTGGAAGGCCGCGTTCATGAGCTCCTGGGAGTTCGAGATGTGGGGGCCGCGGCACAGGTCCACGAAGTCGTCGCCGGTCCAGTAGCAGGTGAGCTTCTCGTCCTCGGGCAGGTCGTTGATGAGCTCGGTCTTGAACTTCTGGCCCTTGAACTGCTCCAGCGCCTCCGCGCGGGTCAGCTCCTTGCAGGTCCAGTCCTCGCGGCGCTTGATGATCTCGCGCATCCTGTCCTCGATGGCCTTGAAGTCCTCGGTGGTGATGGCGACCGGGATCTCGAAGTCATAGTAGAAGCCGTCGGCGATCTGCGGGCCGATGGCATACTGCACCTTGTCCGCGCCGTAGATCTCGATCACGGCCTTGGCCAGGATGTGGGCCAGTGAATGGCGGTAGACATCAGCGTAAAACTCCTTGTACTGCTCCTTGTCCATGATAAACCCTCCTGTTTCGCTTTCACGCAGGACCATAAAAAAGCGCCCCGCGCGACGGTATTGTCGCAAGGGACGCCTGTAAAGACGCGGTTCCACCCTGTTTGCCGTCCGCAAGGGGCGGCCACTCATTTTAGGGCGTATAACGGCGCCGACCGGGCCTGTTCGCAGGCCGCTCAGAGGCGGTGTTCGATCGCGTGCCGCAGGCGCTTTCACCCTCCGCGCCCTCTCTGAACCGGCAGTGCGGTCTACTCTTCCTCGTCAATGCTTTATCCCATTATACTCCATTTGGGGCGGGCCTGTAA
>SVGK01000024.1:10500-19928 GCA_015056395.1 Clostridiales bacterium | reverse complement strand
GCCCATACCAACCGACACGCCCACGCCCATACCAACCGACACGCCTACGCCTTCGCCCACGCCTTCGCCCACGCCGGAGCCTCGCTTCGACGCGGAAGCCGTCGTGGTCATGAGGGACGGCGCGTCCGCCGTGCGCGAGGCCAACGGCAGCTATGTGGCGGACCTGAAGGACGGCGGCATAGACATGTCCGTCAAGTATGAAAGCGCCACGAACAGCCTGCGCGACCTGCACATCAAGGCGTTCGACAACGACGTCTGCGTTGCGGAGTACCGGGACGGCCGCCTCACGAACGACTCGGCGTGGAACCTGGGCGTCGCGCTGCCGGACAGGTCCAACAGCTTCCTCCTGACGCTGCAGAGCAGGAACGCCCGCGTCGAGCCGGGCAGCCATGAGATACGCTTCATGGTGGGCGAGAACACCGAGGCCGAGAACGGCACTGCGCTCACGGTAGACCTCCAGGTGATCGATTCCGTGTGGGAGACCGCCGCGGTGGATTCGTTGCCCATGCCGGAACAGCCGTCAGAGAGCCCGACAACGGTCCCTCAGGATACGCCCGGACCCGAACGGACGCCCGTGCCGCAGACTACGCCTGCGGTCGACCTCGAGTGGTCGCATGCGACCGTGCGCATACTGGATCAGGAAAACATGCTCGTCGAGCTTTCGCTTGAGCATTTTGACGACGCGACCATGGAGGCTTCCGTCTCCGTGAACGGAAGCGCCGTCGATGCGAAGGCGGAAGGCGGCGTACTGTCTATACCGCTCAGCGCCGAGGGCGCGCAGTGGCACGATCCCATCGACATAGACATAGAGCTCTCCGGCGACGGATGGTCGACGCGGGGACAGCTGAACTGTGTGTGGGTCTATTCTTCCGCCAACGGGGGAAGCTTCCTCCCTCATCTGCGCGAAACGGTGGAGGGAGCCGAAGGCATACACATCACGGACCAGTCGTTCATCGTCGACGGCCGCGCGGCCGGCAGCGGAGACATGGCGTTTGCGGGCACCGCGGAACCTTATCTCACGCTGGATGTAATGCTTTCCTCCGTGACGGCGATTCCATGCCGCTTGACGCGATACGGGTCGATGCATCCGGTGCGTGGAGCATGACGCTTTCGCCGGACCTGCTGGACGACGGCATGTACTACATGGTCACGTTCAGCTATGCGGAAGCGGCCGCCCAGGGCACGGCATCGTCGGACACCTTCCGCTACTACGCGCCCATAGACGTGCCGTCGGTCGACTTCACGCGCGTGACGAACGCCTCCGTCACCGGTTCGACGAAGCCGAACGCGGGCGTATCGCTGCACCGCACGATGGACGACACAGCGATGGCGGAGGCGCGCGCGAACGCGAACGGAAGGTTCACGCTGGACATGGGGCGCACGTTCGAGGAATCGGGCGTGCAGGCCGGCGAAGAGCTGTATTTGCACATCGTGGACGAGGCGGGCAACGAGCGCTGGACCGCGTTCTCCGTGGCCGAGCGCGACAGGAAGAAGCTCGAGATCGAGATCCCCGCGGCGTTGAGCGCGCAGGACGGCACGGTCATGGTGCCCCGGGCCGATTTCACATGGGCCATATTCAAGGGCGATCCCGGCAGGGAGATCTATATCCTGACAGACGGCAACCGCAGTAATGCGCCCAGGACTCTTTCAGAGAACGGCACCCTGGAGATCGGGTATATGACAGACGACCCGATCACGCTGCGCGTCGTCTACGCGGACACGGACGAGAAGGCGAGCGAAGAGATCCGCATGGTAGCGTCCGACGAGCCGCTTGTGACGCTGGATGACGGGGTCCTCAACGAACAGGGGCAGATCGTGCCCGAGAGCACGTCCATCGCGGGCGCTGTCTCGACCTTCGGCGACGTCCGCCTGGGCGGCGTGAAGGTCGAGCTGTTCGATGTCGACGAGGACGTCACGCTGGCGCGTGCGAGCGTGCGCACGAACGGCGAGTTCGCGCTGACCGGGCTTGCCCTTGAACCGGAGCATGGATATATACTGAGCGTCTACAAGGGCGACGACACGCCCATAGCGGAGGTGTACATCACCACGGCACGCGAGAAGACGCTTTCCGTCATGACGCCCATCGCGCTTTCGCAGGACGGCACGGCCATCACCGTACCCGACACGCAGCTGATCGGCCTGCGCATCACGGGCGAGCCGAATGCCGCCGTGCGCGTGAAGGACGGCGACGAGGACACGCTGGTCACGCTGGACGGCGAGGGCCGGGGGGCTTATGCCGTGCAGCCTGACGGCGTCAGGACAGATGTCACGCTCTCCTATGAGGGCCTTGAGAAAACGTTCGACTACTCGATCACCATCGACGGGGACAATTCGATACTGAGCATTGACGGCGGCACGCCCGTGAAGCCCGAGGCCACGGCGCTGACCGGCAGGACCTACCCGATGACGGAGGTCCGCCTGCATACGCCCGACGGCGCGCTGAGCGTGACCACGGACGAGGGCGGCGTGTTCGTATTCGAGGATGTCGCGCTCTTGCCTGAGGCGGACTACACGCTGGAGCTCTGGGACGACGAGGGCGCGCTGGGGCGCGTGGCGTTTGCCACGGCGAAGAAGGCTCTTGCGCCGCTTCAGGTCTACACGCCCTGCGACATGGACGAACAGGAGCGCGTGATAGAGCTGCCCGCGGCGGACAGGTACGTGCTCATGTTCGCGGGCGAGCCGAACAAGATGGCGCGCTTCGAGATGGGCACGGTGGCGAAGTCGCTGTCCTTTGACGATGACGGCGTGGCGATGCTCACGGTATCGCGGCCGGCCGAAACGGAGACGACCGTCAGGCTCGCGTACGCCACGGAAGATGAGGGCGCCGTCGAATACGCGCTCAGCATAGGCGACGATGCGCTGATCGCACTCGACGGCGCGGTCGACGGGCGCGCGACGTCCGTCTCCGGCAGATATCTCTTCGGCGTCGAAGCTCTCACGCTCGTCAAGGCGGGCGACGGCGCGGTGCTCGCGCAGGCGGACAGCGACGAGACCGGCGCGTTCAGGTTTGACGGCATAGCGCTCGAACCGGATGAGGCCTATGTGATACGCGCGCCCTACGGAGAGACGTCCTTTGCGGTGGGCGGCGTCACCTATGCGGACCTCTCGATCGCGCTGCGCGGCGGCGAACTGTTGGAGGACGGCTCGCTGCTCTCGGACGGCGGCGAGACGGAGATCGTCGTGAAGGGCGAGCCCGGACAGCAGGGCACGCTCACGGTCGACGGCGAGGAATATCCGCTCACATTCGACGAAAACGGCGAGGACATTTGGAAGGTGAGCCTCGCGCCCGGCGCGCATGTCCTACAGGCGCGCTATATCGAGACGCGCTGGGGCAACGACGCGAAGGACGCCGACTTGGAGGCTGCTGTGCATGACGGCAGCGAGTGGCAGGCCGTATTGGACGATGGGAACGAGCTGCTGCCGGGGAGCATGGCGCTCACGGGCGTCGCCGCGCCCGGCGCGACCGTGCGCCTTGAGAGGGACGGCGATGCCGTCGCCACAGCCGAGGCGGACGGGTACGGCGCGTTCACGTTCGAAGAGCGCGCATATCAGGCGGGCGAGCGGTTCGACCTCACGGTCAGTTATCTGGGCAGGAAGCAGGTCGCGGGGCAGGTCAGCGTGGGCGCGCTGGGCGACATAACGATCGCAAGGAGAGCGTTCGATGACGGCACGGCCATCTGGAATGTGGAGGACGATGTATTCTTTAACCTGGCGGGCATACCCGGGAAAAAGGTTCTGCTCTGGCTGGATGATGAACGGTGCGGCGATCTGACATTCAGCGGCTGGACGGAGGAATATACGCTGCACGTAGCAAAAGAGGGCACGCATACGCTGCGCGCCGTATATGCGGATGACGATTCCTCCACCGGGGAGTGCACGTTCACCGTGGACGAGGCGCACCGCAGCCTCACGGTGGACGAACTGCTTGCAGGCGAACAGATCCTCAGGGGCACGGCCGTGCCGAATGCTTCGGTGACGATCAGGGACCAGACTCTGGCGGTCACGGTCGCCGATGACGGCACATTCGCGTTTGACGCCATGAGCTATGCAGAAGGCGAAACGCTGGTGCTCGTACAGAACTATTATGGCTTCAAGCTTTCAGAGACAACGGTGACCGTCGAGGGCTGGCAGCCCATCGCGATCACGTCCGACGCGGGCAGGCAGGTGCTCAGCAGCGCGCAGGGCCTGCACGTGGAGGGCACGGCACAGGCGGGCGCGCAGATCGTGTGCGCCATTGCGGACGCGTATAGCGCGGCGGCGGACGTCGGCGAAGACGGGCGATGGACATTCGACGAGAACGAAAGACCGGAGGGCCTTGGGGACGGCGAATGGACGCTGACCTTCGCCTACCCGGACGGCGCGCCCGCGCAGGCTTCTCTCGACGTCACCGTGGACACAGAATGTTATTTAGAGGTGGACGAGCTGCGCGAGGACCACACCGCGCTCACGGGGCGCACGGAGCCCGGCGCGCGCATCGAACTGCGCGAGGAGGACAGCCCGACGAACGCGTCCGCGACCGCGAATGAAGACGGAAGCTTCTCGATAGACGTGCGCACGGCGTTCGACCTGGGCAGGCGGCACACCGTGATCGCCACCGACATCCATGGCAACACGGCGGAGGCGACTGTCGAGACGCTGGAGGCGGACCGTGCCGCGGCGTTTGTCGACGTGTCGAGCGGTACGCTCACCATGGCGGACCGCACGCTCAGGCTGCGCGTCACGGGCGAGGACGGCATGGCCGTGGCCGTGACCGCACAGGCGGGAGATACAGTGCTCTTCACGGAGCAGGCCGACATCACGGATGGCGAGGCGACGTTGGAGCACACATTCGAAGACGGCGAGATACCGGCCGGCACGCACGACATCGTTGTGACCGCGGCGTACGCGGACGGCTTCGGCCGGGGCGGCGCGGCGCAGGTCGATGTCGACATGGACGGTCCTGTGTTCGGGAACATCGACTATAAACTGGGCGCAAGGACGATCTCGGGCACAGTCAGCGGCGCGATCGACGTCACGCTGGACGGCGCGACGGACCTGGAGGCGCAGACAGCCGGCGAAGGCGAGCCCTTCGGCTTCAGACTGGAAGCTCCGATCGAGGCGGGAAAGGCATATACGCTCACGGCGGTGGACGAAGCCGGCAACACGACGACCGAGGTCATACAGCTTGAAGAGGCGGCATCCGCCGTGCCGGAAGGCGGTATACGCGCCGAGATCGAGGCGGAAGGCGGGCTGCAGCCCTCTTACGCGGTCGGCGACGAGCTGGTCGTCACGGGCAGCATCGTCGGCATGGGCGAGGACAGCATTTCCGGCGTAAAGCTGGTGGACGCGGGCACGGGCGAAGGGCTTTACACGCTGGATCGCCGCGATGTGCGCGACTATGTGACAGGAGAAGGCGCTGTCGACCATCTGCCCGTGCCGGTCAACGCGGCATTGGCGGGCCACAGCGTGCGCATAGACTTCGTGCTGTCGCGCGCGGGCGACATAGCATCCGAGCTGGTGTTCAGCTGCGGCGAGGCGGATAACAGCGCGAAACTCGTCTCGCACATAGGCGCCTCGGAATCCTACGGCTTCGACCCGGACCAGGGCACCGCTTTCGACCCCGGCTCCATGATACTCCTGACGGGCTGGCACTACGCCACGGATGCGGACAAGAATTACGCGCTTGAGAACGTAGAGATACACATGGGCGCGCAGCTCATCAAGAGCATACCGCTCAAGCGCGACGGCGAGGGCGTCGACCTCGCGCAGAACGGCGGATGGGGCACGGTCAGCCGCTCCAGCTACGCGCTGTACGCCAAGCACAGGGACGAGGGCGTGCCTTCGCTGGCGGGGAGCAGCGAGAACGGCGGATTCTACGTCTACTTCGACCCCACGCGCGTACAGGGCGTGGTGTGGCTGCCCGGGCAGACCTACACGATACGGCTCAAGGTGGTCAATTCGTCGACGCACCAGGAGGACGTGATATCGATCGACATCGCGATCAGCGAGGGCGCGCGCAGCATAAGGGACGTCGAAAGCGCGATGCGCGAAGTCAGGACCGCGTGGAACCAGGAGATGCTTCAGTACCAGCCTGTGGTCACGGCGACGCCGACCCCGTGACGCGATGAGGACAGGGCTCAAACCGCCGTTCGCGCCGCGAAAAGCGCAATTCGTCGCGTTTCATGGCGTGAACGGCGGGAGAACGATATAATGTGTACCGTAATCAAGGTGCACACGACACACCGCAAACGACAGAAGGGAGAGATCACAATGTTGGAACTGTTGGTCGACATTCAGCAGCTTCTCGAGGCGGCGAACAACATGGAGAGCGCGAAGCAGACGTACGAGGGCGCCGTTGAGAACCTGCGGGCGGCCGCTGCGGATCTGGCGAGCAAGTGGGAGGGCGACGGCCAGGTGGCCTTCGTGGCGGATCAGGATGCCGCGTACCGCTGGTACGGCAACATGATCGAGGTCGTCATGGAGATGATCGCCGAGGCCAGGCGTACCGCGGAGCGCTACCGCGACCACATCGACATCCTGAAGTCGCAGATGTGATCCGGACTTACGATCCGAGCCATAGACCGAGTAAAAGGAGGATATCGCAATGGCAGATAAGATTCTCGTCAGCACTGCTGAAATGAGCGCGACGATCTCACGCTATAACGAAGCCCAGAACACGATGATGGACGCCCAGAACAAGATGGGCGCAGCCCTGAAGAACCTGAACGGCTGCTGGAAGGGTGCCGCATGGGCGGCCATGATGGCCAAATGGTCCCAGATCGAGGCCAACATCGTACACACGCAGGAGGCCGTGGCGCGCAGCGTGCTGGCCCTGCAGAACACCATCAACTACTACGACATCGGCGAGGACACGGCCAAGAGCACCGGCAGCGCGCTGGACGTCGGCACGCAATCCTCGATATACGTCGACTGACCGCTTCGCCTGAAGGAAGGGATGAACGCACGTGGCGACCATATATGATTCCGAAGCCGTACGTGAGGCCGCGCGCCGTGTGCGCGCGCTGCGCCAGGGGCTTGAGGGGGACGTCGCCGGCGTGAACCGAAGGGCCATGCGCGAGACGGACGAGCTGGAGGGCGAGGCCGCGGACGCGCTGCGCATACAGCTTGCGGAGCTGGAGGCGCGCGTCAAGCGCCTGACGGACGAGTTCACCCAGGTGGAGACGGAATTGGACCGCTATGCGGTGCAGCTGGAGGCCGTCGCGGATGACCTCAGGACGAATATGTGACCCAAGGAGGGACCGCATGCGGATCAAATGGAACGCCGACAGAGGGCGCGCGGTGGAAAACTCCCTTGAGGACATGTTCGACCAGCTCGAGGCGCTCGAGGGCAGGCTTGCGCAGGCGCGCGCCGCTCTCGACGAGGCGAACCCGGCCGGGGACGACAAGCGGCTGAACGCCATCGCCCGGCGGTTCGAGGCGGGCGCGGGGCGCCTGACTAACGTGAAGCGCGACACCGACGATATGAGAAGAGCGACCCAACGCATGATCGCGCTGTTCGACGGCGCTGAAAATGAGGTGGTTCGCATGTTGAACGAACTGACCGCAGGCAGCGGCGCACAGGCGGACGGGGCGATGGGCCACATGCCCGCCGACGGCCGCCGGACGAGAAACGAGCCTGCGGCGCAGCCGCCCTTCCGGATCCCCCGGGCGCGCATTGCGCCTGTGACGAGGCTCATGCCCTTCGGACCCGTGATGGACTGGCTGATCGAACTGATCAACAGACTGTGAGCTTGAAACAGAAGGAGGATCATTATGGGAGCAGAGTTTGGAGTTGTTATCTCTGAGTTGAACAATGCGTCCACGCAGACGAAGAACCAGGCGGAGGCGTTCCGCGAGGCGGCGGCGCAGCTGCTGACCGCGACCACGCAGTTGACCGAAGCCGGCGCGGGCTGGGACGACGACGCGTCCCAGGTGTTCCGCGAGAAGATCGAGGAGCTGAAGAACTGGTGCGACCAGATGGCGGGCATCGTGGACACCTACGCCGCGGCACTGACCAAGATCGGTACGACCTACCAGGATGCGGACGCGCAGGCGGCCAGCCAGTTCAAGCGCTGATGGGCGACGCGAAGGAGGAGCTCAGGGCTCTTCGGTCGACCATAGAGGGGATCCCTGCGCTGGATGAGGAGGGCCGGCAGGCCGTCAGCATGCTCAACCAGCTGGCGGACACGCTGGAACGCCTTACGCAGGGCCTTGAAAAGGACATCGAGACACATAAAGACGACTGATACAGGAGGATATAGATATGGCAGGCTCCACAGCAAGATTCAGCCCCGAGGCTGTACAGGGCGCGATCGCAAACTTCAACTCGCGTTCAAATGAGTTCAACACCGTGGTCATGACGCTCAAGTCGACCATGTTCGACCTGGAGGGCACATGGACGGGCGCCGCTGAGCAGACCTACGAGCAGCAGGCGCGCCAGCTCTTCAACAACCTGCAGACCATCACCAACTCCATACAGGGCGCGGTGGGCAAGCTGCAGCTGGCGATCAGCAGCTACGAGCAGACCGAGCAGGCACAGCAGTCCGCGATCAACGCGGTCCAGGAAGGCCAGGCGGGTTACGGCTTTGCCTGATCGGTGTCCGTCAGGTAACCACATCGTGCGGGCGCGCGACCGAATGTGCCGCGCGTCTGCCGTTTCTTGAGATCGAGGAGGGGCGGCAATGGCGACCATCAACCTGGCAGACTACGATTCGGCGGCGGTCCGCGCGGCGGCGCGAAAGCTCAGCAGCTGCGCCCAGAACCTCAGGGGCGGCACCGTATCGCAGATACAGTCGATCAAGGGCCAGATACCGGCAAACCTGAAGGGCGAGGCGGCGGATGCGCTGACGGCGCGCGTGAACGAGCTGTCCGGCGACGTGGCGACGCTGTTGGGCGGCATCAACGGCCTTGTGAAGGCCCTGAACCGCTACGCGGACGAGCTGGACGCGACGGCGCGCCGGCTGCGCCAGCAGATGCAGGGCTGAGCATACACAAAGTACATGACATGGGGGAGCATACATGGCGGATAAGATACATGCTTCGAGCGAGTGGCTGGAGCAGTGCGCGCGGCAGCTGAGCGGCATCAACAGCGCCATTGCGGGCGCGGCGAGCGCCCTGTCCTCCATCCACCTGCGCAGGGACGAGGGCGGCAGCCTCAAGACGTCGCTGTCGCTGCGCTTCACCATAAACGGCCGCAGCTTCTCCGGAAGCACGGCCGCGGACGACATACGCCAACTGCAGGCGGCGGCGTCCTCGCTGTCACAGGCGGCGGGACATCTGTCCGGCGGCGCGTCGAGGGCGGCAAGCCTGTTCAGCCAGGCCGAGGACACGGCGGTGCGCACGCTCACGGCCTTATCGGGCACGACCGGGGCGGATACGTATCAGGACGGCACCCCGTTCGGCGGCGGCAGCGGCGGCGGCGGCTTCCGCGGCGCGGAGGACAAGACGGC
>SVGK01000024.1:0-10400 GCA_015056395.1 Clostridiales bacterium | reverse complement strand
GAGCGCCTCCTGGTCGGTGACCACCGATCCCAGGGCGTTTTGGCGCCTGATCGGGCCCATCATGGGACCTTCGTGGATCGCCAAGGATTTCCTTGGCTTCCTGGCGGATCCGAACCTGGACCTGATCTCCGGCAAGGGCGGCTCGCTGTTCAAGAAGAAGGTCGACCGCGACCCGATCAACCCGCGCTACGACAAGGACGGCAACGAGATCAAGTACAACGGGCCCAAGTTCGGCCATACGATCGCGCAGGCCGGTATCGAGAAAAAGGACGAGGCCTCTCTGCTGCGCTTCGACGGACACCTTCAGAACGGAAATGATACGATCGACGCCAGCATGGCGTTTGGCACCGTGGCATATACCGCGGGTGTGTACGGCGGGCTCTATACGGTAAAGTACGACAAGGATGGCACGGCGCATCAGGTGCTCTCGCCCGGCGTGAAGGCGGAGATCGGCGCAAGCGTGAGCGCGCTGGAGTTCACGCTCAGCGGGCACAAGGACGACGGCATACCCAGGAACGTCGAGATCGGCGGCAAGATCGGCTACGCCAGCGCGGACGCGAAGGCGGAAGTGGGCTTTGTGGACGGCAAGGCGGTGTTCCACGGCAGCGCGAGCGCCGAGGCGATCGCGGCTGAGATCAGCGCGCGGGGGAACATCGAGATCGGCGAGGCGAAGGTCGGCGTCAAGGGCACGCTCAACTACGGCATAGGCGCGCATGCGGACATAGGCTACAAGGACGGCAAGTTCTCCTGCGACATCGGCGCAAGCGTCGGCGTGGGCGGCAGCATCGCCCTGGAGGTGGACGTGGGGGCTTATGTGGACAAGGCCGTGAATGTCGGCAAGGAAGTGGTGAAGGGCGTGCGCGCGATAAGGGGCCTGGCGGAATCCGCCATGAAGCTGCTGTGGTAAGCGATGGAGACGGTGAGGATCATGGCGCTGGCCATGGGTGTTGCTTTTTGCGCGATCGGTGTTATAATGATGCTGAAGGCGGTCCTTTGGCCGACAGCATACACCCCGGCGACGGCGACGCTCGTGCGGCTGCAGGTCACGGACAGCGCAGGGCTGGTGGAACCCATCGTTCGGTTCACACTGGACGGGAAAGAGGTCACCGCCAGGTGCGCGCACGTGGCCTCGCGCGGCCTTTCCTGCAAGCCGGGCGATACCGTGAGCATCGCCTACAGCAAGGGACGCCTGCTGAATATGGGCACGCTGAAGGTCACGCTCGGCTCTGAGAATGCCGGACGGCGTGACAGGACAAGAGCGGTGCTCGCCGGCGCTGTGTTCGTGCTTGCAGGGCTGTTTGTCATCGTGTTTTTCAGAAGACTGCTCATGTCGTTTTAAAGAAAAAAGGAGGGTCATCCGCATGACTTTGAACGGACTTTTCCCGATCGGCACCGTCGTGCTGCTCAAGGAGAGCACAAAGCGCCTGATGATCACGGGCGTGGCACAGTATCGCATCGACGAGGAAGGCAATCGGAAGCTCTATGACTACGTGGGCGTGGTCTTTCCGGAGGGCTTCCTGAGCGCCGAGGAGAACTTTCTCTTCAACGCCGACCAGATCGATAAGCTGTACTTCGTGGGTTTCCAGGACGCGGAGTCGATGGCGTTCATCGAAAAGGCGGAGGAAGCGCTCAAGCGCCTGCGTGAACAGGCTTGACACGCGGAAATACGGACGACAAAAGGGCGGACCGAACGATACGGCCCGTCCTTTTGCCGTCGATATGCCGTGGGATGGAGGGATGGGAAATGACGGCGGTCGGCCCGCTGTATCGCCGACGGGGGGATGTGGCGGCTGATAGCCGTCGCTACGGAGCCGCCGCTGCGGGGCATTGTGAACAGATCCGCCGCAGGGGCGCCATCCATGGCGCCCGCGCTATGCCATGCGGTGCTGACCGGGATGTCGCGGGCGAGGCAGGCCTCGCCCCGCGGGTTTGACGCAGATCCATCGTGATCGCACGACCCCACGGGGGCGTGGGGGCAAAGCCCCCACACCATCGATTCTTAATTCTGAATTCTTAATTCTGAATTATTCCAACAGCTTCAGCATCTCCTCCGCCGTCATGCCCAATATCCCTTCTCCGCCTTCCGTCACGCTGTCGAGCAGCGCGCCCTTCTTCTCCTGCAGCTCGAGTATGCGCTCCTCCACGGTGTTCTCCGCGATCAGCTTGTAGACCTGCACGCGCTCCTTCTGCCCTATGCGGTGGGCGCGGTCCGTCGCCTGGTCCTGCGCGGCCTGGTTCCACCACGGGTCGTAGTGTATCAACACGTCCGCCGCCGTCAGATTGAGGCCCGTGCCGCCCGCCTTCAGCGATATCAGCATGACGCTCGCCTGGCCTGCGTTGAACGCGCGCACGATGCGCTGGCGCTCCTCCTTGGAGGTCGAGCCCTGCAGCACGAAGTAGGATATGCCGCTCTTTGCGAGCTTTGCGCGTATGTTCTCGAGCATGGACGTGAACTGGCTGAACAGCAGTATCTGGTGGCCGTTTTCGACCATGCTGTCCACCAGCTCCAGACAGGCCTCCAACTTGGATGTCTCGCCCTTGTAGTTCTCGAAGCACAGGTTCGGGTCGCAGCAGATCTGCCTAAGGCGCATCAGCGCCGCCAGTATCGAGAGCTTGCCGCTGTCCTTGTCCAGCTGTTTGAGCGCCGCCTGCGCCTGCGCGGCGTAGACCTTGCGCTCGCCCTCGGACAGCATGATCCTGCGCACGTATTCCTGCTTGGGCGGCAGCTCCTTGAGCACATCCGCCTTGCGCCTGCGCAGCAGGAAGGGCTGCACCAGCCGCTTCAGCTGCGACTGCGCCTCCGCGCTGCCGCTCTGCACGATGGGCCTTTCCAGCTTTTCGACGAAGCGCTGCTGCGAGAACAGGTATCCCGGCATCAGGAAGTCGAACAGGTTCCACAGCTCGCTCAGGCGGTTCTCGATGGGCGTGCCAGTCATCACGAACCGCCGCACGGCGTTGATGCGCTTGACGGACTTTGAGGCCAGCGTGGACGCATTCTTGACGAACTGTCCCTCGTCCAGCACGCAGCAGTAGAACATGCGCCCGTCGTAATGTTCTATGTCGCGCTTCAGCAGGTCGTACGACGTGACCCAGATCTCCTCGTCGCCCTCCTCGCTGAGCAGCGCGCGCCGCGCCGCCGCGGTGCCCAGTATCAGCTTCACGGTGAGGTCCGGCGCAAAGCGCTCGATCTCGTCCTTCCAGTTGTACACCAGCGACGTGGGGCACACGACCAGGCTCGGGGCGGAGGGCTCGCCCTTCCGGTAGTGCGAGGCGAAGAACACGATCATCTGAAGCGTCTTGCCCAGGCCCATCTCGTCGGCGAGTATGCCGCCGAAGCCGCAGCTCTCCAGCGTCTTGAGCCAGCGGTAGCCGATCTCCTGATACCCGCGCAGCCTTCCCTTGATGTTCTCGGGGAAGGCATAGTCGCTGTCGGCGACGGTCTTGAACTTGCGCACCATCTCGCGGAACGTGCCGTCGCGGTCCACGCGCATGTCCTCGCCGCGCAGCATGTCGTCCAGGTACAGCCCGCGGTAGGCCGGCAGCTCGGCGTGGCCGTTCGCCAGGTCCCTGGGCTTCAGCTGCGTCATGTGCGCGATCTCGGCAAGCCGCCCAAGCCCCTGCGCGTCCCCGCCCAGCGTCATGAAGCGGCCGTCGCGCAGGCGGTAGTACTTCTTCCGCAAAAGCAGGCTGTCGTAGAGCGACTCCAGCTCCTCCGGAGGGAAGCCGCCCGTGTCGAAGTCCATGAGCAGCGTGCCGTCGGATACGCTTATGCCGATCGCGGGGCTCTGCGGCGTGTACTCGCGCTGGCTCAAGGAGGAGGAGAGATACACCTCGCCCATCTCGCGCAGCGCGTCCAGCTTTTCGGCAAGGTAGGCAAACGAGCGGTCCGCGTCGTCGATCATGAAGTGCGCGTCGCCCGTGCGCTTGAAGTCACGCAGCAGGAAGCGCTCCGCGCGCGCCTCCTCCGGCGCGTTCCTGTGTATGTTCCCGGAAGGGACATCCTTCCCGGCCAGTACGATCACGCCGCCGTAGTCGAACGACAGGCGGCACAGCAGCCTGTCCGTGCGCATGTCCAGGTGGAAGCGCGGCGTGCAGCTGTCCGGCAGGTGTCGGTCGAGCAGCCCGCTCTCGTCGACGATGTCGACGGAATCGCGTATCTCGGGCAGCACGCTCGAACAGAAGGCGTCCAGGTCGCGCTCGTTGATGTCGGCCGCCTCGTTTCCCATGGCGATCAGGGGCAACAGCTTTTGCCCTTTGGACGAGAGGCGCATCAGTCGGTCATGCGTCAGAAGCCACGTGCCCTCGCTCGTCACCAGCGGGGTCCCAAGCCCGCTGCCCTCCAGATGCAGCCTTGCGCCGCCCTGCATGGGCGTCAGGCGCAGCGTGAGCTTCGGATCGCCTTCGCAGAACAGCACTTCGCCGTCGCTGTACCGTTCGACGCGCGTGTTCAGATAGAGATCGAAGAACTCTGACAGGAACCGGCCCGTGAAGGGGATCTCCTGCTTTATGCTGCCGCTGCCCGAATAATAAGTGTTCAGCAGCGAATTGCCTGCCGCATATGTCTCCTGCGCGTTGAACACCAGCTTGAGCATCGCGCGGGACCGCGGGTCGAGCGCGTTTATGTCATGGCGCAGCGTAAGCTTCTTTCCGTAGGCGTGTTCGGCGCATTCGTCGAACATATGCTTAAGCGCGGTCAGGTCGCGCACGACATACAGCCGGTCCCGTCCGATCCTGAACGAGAGCTTGAGCAGACCTCTCTGTTCGTCGATGCCGTCGATGACGGGCACGAATCTGATGTCGCCTGCGCCTTCCGCCGGTGCGTCGCTTTCGGCGGGCAGTTCGAGGAAAGCCTTGATTAGCTTGTCGACGCGTTTGTCCGACGCGTTGACCTCCGTCTGACCCAGTTCGCGGAAGGCGAACAGCGCTGCGGCCATGTGTTTGCATTTGCGCGCCTTTGAGAACTGAAGGCACGAGCACTCACCGGTGACGGTTATGGAATTGATGAATCCGCTGCCCACGTCCAGTTCGACCCGGTAGGCGTTGGTGCCCTGTACGACGCATCTGATGTTATAAGTGCCGTTGCGGTTCGTGCAAAAGTATTCCTTTACACGCCCTTGTTTATAATAAGCCATTCCTCTGGCTACGTCCCTGGAGTGGAAGGTCCAGGTGATCATCTGATCTATCGTTTGCCTTGAATACATATCATTGCCTTTCGCTGATAACGGACGGTGCTTCAGGAGAACAGTCTCAGGTGGTTCTCCCACAGTATGGCGCGCCGCTCTGCCTGCGTCAGCGGCAGCGCGTCGAAGCGCGCGACCTCCTCCGCCGGGTCGAACACGGGGAAGTCCGTGCCGAACAGCACGCGGTCCGTGCCATAGGCGCGCATGAGCCTGACGGCCGTGTCAGGGTCGAGCGCGTAGAGGGAGCTGGAGGTGTCCACCCAGATATCCGCGCCCGCGAGAACTTCGGCGCTCTGCTCCCACGAGGTCCAGCCTCCCAGATGCGCGCATATGAGCTCGAGGCCCGGGCACGTGCGCAGCACGCGCAGTATGCGCTCGGGCGATGTGTTGTCGCGCTGCGGGTCGCCGCAGTGCAGCAGCACGGGAAGCTTCCCGGCCAGCGCGGCAAAGAGCGCCATGCCCTTGGGATCGTCCATATTGAAATCCTGGAATATGGGGTGGATCTTCACGCCGCGAAAGCCCTCTTCGACCAGCCGGTCGACCGTGGCGGGCAGGTCGGGCACGTCCGGGTGCAGCGCGGCCAGAGGCAGCGTCTCGTTCGGATGGGCTTTGTGTACGGACAGTATGAACCGGTTGATGCTTTCGACCTGATGCGCGGTCGTGGCTACGGAGTTGATCGCCGTGGTCGTGATGCCCGCCCGCGCCATGTCCGAAAGCAGCGTGCCGAGCCTGCCGTCCTGTGCGATGGGCACGGAATAGAACGTGTGGCTGATGGCGTGCACGGCGCGTTCGGCCAGCGCGTCCGGGTAGATGTGCGCGTGTATGTCGAATATCTGCTTCATTTGCGGCATTGCTCCCCTGCGATGTGGTATTTCACGGCCCATTATACATCATGATGGGGGAGTATGGACGGGATTTCATCAAAGGTTTACGCAATGTGTACCGTGGGCGCGTATTTCTGGCCTATAATGACAGAGAGCTGAAATGGGAAGGGGATGTTTTGGATGCTGCGCCTGCGCGGGCTCTATGAGAAATACAGGGAGGTCATACTCTATGTGTTCTTCGGCGGCGTCACGTCGCTGACCAACATGGCGGTCTATCTGCTGCTCAAGAGGCAGATCGGCCTGCCCACCGGCCTGGCCAACGCCTGCGGCCTGACCGCGAGCATACTGGTGGCCTATGTCACCAACCGCAAGTGGGTGTTCATGAGCCACACGAGGGGCCTTCAGGCGCTGCGGGAATTCCTGTGGTTCATCGCCTGTCGCTTGGGCACGGCGGTACTCGACCAGGCGATCGTCGTGACGGGCGTGGAGCACATGCCCCCGCTGCTCTTCGGCGAGAAGGGCTGGGAGATCGCGGTGAAGCTGTTCGCGATGGTGCTGGTGATACTGCTCAACTATGTGTTCAGCAAGCTGATGATATTCAAAAAGGAAAAGTGAGCGGGGGAAGGGATAGGCGATCTGTCGCCCGCGGCGGCGGCCTCCGGGCCGCCACGCACTGCGGATCGTATATGAGATGCGGATGACGACAGAGGGGACGCAAAGAACACCGCAGCGGCGGCCCCCGGGCCGCCACGCCCCTCTATCCGTCGCTGTCCCGCACAAAAGGCCCGCACAGGCATCTGCCTGCGCGGGCCATAGTCATTTGCGTTCTTGCCGCTTACCAGTTCAGGTACTTCACGCTGATGTAGCCGGTCTTTCCGCCGTAGGTCACCTTGGCCCAGCTGCCGGATACGCTGCGCACCGTCACGGAGGTGCCCTTGCTCAGCACCTTGATGACGGAGTAGCTGGTGCCCGCGCCCTTGCGGAAGTTGACGGAGCCGGAGGTGGTCGCCTTGAAGCCGGCGTTCACATAGCTCTTGGAGATGTAGCCGGTCACGCCGGACTTGGTCTTCACGCGATACCAGCTGCCGGAGGTGGACAGCACCATCAGCTTGGTGTTCCTGGGCACGGAGGTGATGATCGCGCCGCTGGTGGAGGCGGACTTGCGGATGTTGACATTGCTGCCGGAGTACTTCGTGGTCACCACGCCCGCAGTGTAGGTGCCGGTGGGCATGTTGCCCGTGCCGGAGCTGCTGCTCTCAAGGCCGGAGATGTGGCTTGTGTTGATGTAGCCCACCAGGCCGTTGCTGTTGACCTTGATCATGGACCACAGAGAGCCCTTCTTCAGCAGGGTGATGGAGGCGCCGTGCTTGACCGTGCCGGCCGGAGAGTAGCTGGTGCCGGGGCCCTTGCGCACGTACAGCGTGCCGCCGTTCTTGCCGACGTAGACGGTCAGCTTCTTGCTGCCCGCGCCGTCGAAGGACAGATAGATGTTCTTGACGTAGCCGGTCTTGCCCGTGGCGACCACCTTGATCTTCGTCCACGGATTGCCCGAGGAGTCCTTCGCGGTCACGTCGGTGTAGATCTTGATGGCGTCGCCCTTCTTGACGGTGCCGTTGGAGCCGTAGTTGGTGCCCGCGCCCTTGCGCAGGTACAGCGTCGTGCCGGAGGACATCGTGAGATGTCCGCTCACGGTGTCGGCCAGCGCGACAGGCAGCGCGCAGGTCATGAGCAATGCCAGTATCAGGATCAGGCTTGTGATTCTCTTGGTCATGTCTGTTTCCCCCTTTTTATATCGTATAGGATATTATACCACACTTTGGACGGTTCGAAAAGGCGTAATGTTCATAACGAGGTAAAAATATTTGTTTTGTTACAACGATTTCTCTGTAATGAAAAGGCAGTATTTGTGGCGAAGGGGTAAAAGACGGAGGGACATGGGGACGAGGAAATTCAGAATTAAGAATTCAGAATCAAATGCCGACGGGGCGGGGAAGGAGGTCCTGTCGGACTGGAGGGTAGCGCGGATAAGATCCGCCTGGCCACCGCCCCGCATCCGCCTCATACGACGAACTATATTTGAACCACGCCGTAGGGGTGCCATCCATGGCACCCGTCCGTTCATTGCCTGTCCCGCATCCGACGCGAATGACGCATTTCATTTCAACCATGTCGGTCCGTTGCCTGGCCCGTCTTCGATCTATGCGACGAACCATGCCTCGTCCCGCCGTAGGAACGCCCCATGGGGTCCTCACCTTCTGCCTGCAAACGCGGGAGGTGGCGTTCAATGATTGCTGTGATGGGTGAAACTTGCATACAAGCAGCCGTATGAACGCCGCCGCACCCGTCCTCTCGTGAAAGGATCTGTTGCCCGTCAGCTGTTGAGCCAGCTGTTGGCGTCGGGATATGTGAACTCCAGACCGTGTTCCTCGCAATAGGCCTTGGCATACGAATCTCGAGAAACGGTGATGGTGAGATGCTCGCAGCCATCAAAAGCTCGGTTTCCGATCGAAGTGACGCTGTCGGGTATCGATAGTGAGGTCAGACTAGAGCAATAAGAAAATGCAGAGTTTCCAATCGAAGTGACACCGTCGGGAATCGACAGCGAAACCAAATTATCGCAACCAACAAAAGCTTCGTCACCAATGACCTCGATCCCTTGGGGTATCTCGTAGGCATCTGCAGTAAGAGTATCGGTAAAACAGACAATCCTTTTGTCTGTTTTACTGAACAGTACTCCATCTTTGAGCGAAAGATACGGGTGATCAGATGAGATCTTGATTGCATTGAGCTCTTCACAATATGAAAAGGGATTCGTTCCAATCTCCATGACACTGTTAGGGATCGCAACAGAGTTTAAGCTTTTGCAGAAGGAGAATGCCAAGTTCCCAATAGAAGTAACACTGTTGGGAATCGTTACCGAGGTCAGACTGCTACAATGGTAGAACGCCCAGCCTCCAATCGAAGTGACGCTGTCGGGTATTGTTACCAAGGATAGACTTTCACACATACAGAACGACTCCTCCCCAATCGAAGTGACACTGTTGGGAATCGTTACCGAGGTCAGATTACTGCAACCCCAAAAAGCATCGTCACCGACGGCCTTGATACCTTGGGGTATCTCGTAGGAATCTGAAGCGAATACACGCGGATAACAGACGATCCTCTTGTCCATTTTGCTGAATAGTACGCCGTCGATGACTGCCAGATACGGTTGATCGGGCGATACCTTTATCGAATTCAGGCGGTCACAGTCAACAAATGGATTTCTTCCAATCGTTTCGACACCGTCGGGAATCGTTACCATGGTAAGGTTGTCGCAATTAGCGAACGCCCACCCTTCAATCAAAGTGACGCTGTCAGGTATCGTTACCGAGGTTAAACTGTCACAGCCAGCGAACGCCCGTTCTCCAATCGACACGATGTTGTCGGATATCGTTATCGATGCCAGACTATTGCAAGCGACGAACGCCCTCTCCCCGATCTTTGTGACTGCATTTCCATCGATCTCATCCGGAATGGTCAGCACTTCATCCTCGCCTGAATAACCCGTGATCTCTGCCGTACCGTCCTCCAGGAGCGTATACTCGAAGCTTCCACACGAAAACACTGCTCTCTCTTCTTCGGTCAAGGCCCAGCATAGTCCTGTGATCAGCGCCAGTATCAACACCATGACTGCGAGCTTCTTCATGGCAAATCACTCCTCTTTCCGCCGATTGCGTCGCATCCGCGTCAACCATCATGCTCGTAACTATTCTATCACATGAATGCAACGGTGTCAATTACGCCACCGCCGCATCGCCGCGCTTCCTGCGCAGATACTTCCGCTGACTGCGCATACCTTTCACTTTTGCCTCGAAACATCATTCTTAACATTTAGGGCTATTGACCGGCACGTCCCATCCTATATATAATAGCACCATGAGGCAGTGCCCTCATGACCGTTTGTTTCTCTTTATCCCATTTTCCCGAAAGAGGAGGACGAGAACATGAAGAAAACCGTATCCCTGTTGATCGCAGTGTGCATGCTGCTTTCGCTGTGCGCGTTCGCGCAGGCGGAGGCCGGCACGTATACCGCGTCCGGCGACGGCCTGAACGGCCCCGTCGGCATCGAGGTCACCGTGGACGACGACGGCGTCGTCACCGCGCTCAACATCGACGCCACCGGCGAGACCGAGGGCATCGGCCAGCTGACGATGGAGGACGACTTCATCCAGCAGTTCATCGGCAAGTCCGCGCCGTTCGCCTATGGCGAGGACGGCATCGAGGCCGTCGCGGGCGCGACCATCACATCCACCGCCGTGATCGACGCGCTGAACAAGGCTCTGGCCGCCCCCGCAGAGGGCGAGACCGAAGCGGCCGGGCTGGCCTTCACCGCAGGCACCTACGAGGCCACGTC
>SVGK01000235.1 GCA_015056395.1 Clostridiales bacterium | reverse complement strand
TATCGATTCCCAGTCGGGCGGGCAAGCGCGCCCTTTGTGGGAATCCACATGCACCGGCAAAGCCGGTACATGTGATCTAAATGGCGTTCGTTCGCATCCTTGTCATGTTTTTCTGAACACTTTGTATTCATGCGTAAGCCGCGCCGTTACGGCGATATTCCCGTGAAATATGACGTAAATGTACCATTCAGAACGATATAATTTCATTTACGTAAATACGGTTGACGCCATAATAAATCAACGGTACAATGAATGCCAAATAATGTACTATTGTGCCCAAATCGTGCATGTCCCATGCCGAAGGGGGCAAAAGGAAAGCGGTTTGATGCCATGCGAAGTCGCCTGAAGTTCAATACATTCTCGTCGCTTTTGTTCGAAGTCGTCTCCATCGTCTCCGGGTTCATACTGCCCAGGCTGATACTGGGGCAGTACGGCTCGGACGTGAACGGTTTGGTCAACTCCATCACGCAGTTCATAGGCATCATCACGTTCCTCGAGCTGGGCGTGGGCAAGGTCGTGCAGTCCTCGCTGTACAAGCCGCTCACCGAGCACGACGACCAGAAGATCAGCCAGATCATGACCTCGGCGGGCCGGTTCTTCCGGCGCATCGCTCTGATCATGCTGGCGTACATCTGCGTGCTGATCGTGTTCTACCCGCTGGTGATACGGCGCGACTTCGGTTGGATATACACCGCCACGCTGATCGCCGCGATGAGCATATCCTCGTTCGCGCAGTACTACTTCGGCGTGGTCAACCGCCTGCTGCTGGTGGCCGACCAGAAGGGCTACATCTCCTACACGGCCCAGACGGTCACGCTGGTGCTCAACACCGTCGCCTGCGTGATACTGATCAAGCTGAACATGAGCATACACGCGGTAAGGCTGACCACGTCGCTGATATTCATGACGAGGCCGCTGTTCCTGGCATGGTATGTCAAAAGGCACTACCACGTCGACCATCACGCGACCTACGACGTCGAGCCCATCAAGCAAAAGTGGAACGGCATGGCGCAGCACATCGCCTACACGATACTGAACGACACGGATACCATAGTGCTCACGATGTTCGCATCCCTTGCGGACGTGTCGATCTATTCGGTCTACCATCTGGTCGTGTACGGCGTCAAGCGCCTGTTCACGTCGATGACCAACGGCATAGAGGCCATGCTTGGACACCTCTGGGCCAAACAGGAGAAGGACAGGCTCGACACCGCCTTCGCCTGGACGGAGTGGGTGATACACACGGGCGTGGTGCTGGTGTTCGGCTGCACGCTGGGCCTCATACTGCCGTTCGTGCAGGTCTACACGCACGGCGTCACGGACGCGAACTACCAGCAGCCGCTGTTCGCGGCGCTGATCGTATTGGCGCACGCGTGCCACTGCCTGCGCCTGCCCTACAACATGATGATATTCGTGGCGGGGCACTACAAACAGACGCAGAGCAACTACATCATCTCCGCCGCCATGAACATCGTGATCTCGGTGCTCACGGTCAAGCTGTGGGGGCTGGTGGGCGTGGCCATAGGCACGCTGGTCGCCATGCTCTATCAGACTGTGTGGATGGCGTGGTACAATTCGGGCAACCTGCTGAAGCGCCCCATGAAGCACTTCATAAAGCAGATACTGGTGGACGCCGGATCGTTTGCCGCGATGTACCTTGCGTCCGGCCTGTTCACGCTGCGCTCGGCCAGCTACCTTTCCTGGCTCGTGATCGCCGTGGAATGCTTCATACTCTATTTCGCCATCGTGTTCGTGATCAATCTGGTATTCTATCGCAAACAGCTGGCGGCGCTGAAGGACATCGCGCTGCGCCGGCTGAAGAGGAGTTGACTTCATACTTATGAGCAAAAGGGACATAAAGCTCTACCGCGCAAGGCGCCTGGGGCTTGGCGGCCTCGTGGGCTTTGCGTGCGGGAAGCTTTTCAAAAGGCCCTTCGACAGCTATCTCTACCAGCAGAAGCACTACTATGAAAAGCTGCCGGAGAGCGCCTATCCGGGAGAGCTGGGCCTGTGGTATAAGGCGATGACGGGCCGCACGCTCGAAAACATCGATAATCCCGTGACCTTCAATGACAAGATGCAGTGGCTCAAGCTGCACGACAACACGGAAGTCAAGGCGATATGCGCCGACAAGTACCGCGTGCGCGGCTACATCGAGCAGGCGGGGCTTCCGGACCTGAAGCTCGCGCCGCTGCTGGGCGCGTGGGACAGGGCGGAGGACATCGACTTCGACGCGCTGCCCAAGGCGTTCGTACTGAAGCAGAACGCCGCCTGCCATCTGAATCTGATCGTCAAGGACAAGTCGAAGCTCGATATCGAAAAGACCCGCGCGACGATGAAGACCTGGCTTGAGATCACGTTCGGCTTCGAGGGCATGGAGCTGCAGTACCTGAAGTCGCCCAAGAAGATCATCGCTGAGGCGTATCTCGAAGGGTTGGACGGCAACCTCTACGACTACAAGATCTACTGCTTCAACGGCGCGCCCGCCTACGTCGAGGTCATAGGCGATCGCGACCTGGTCAGGCACACCGGCTACGAGGCGTTCTTCGACCTGGACTGGAACATACAGGAGTTCGCCACGGCCTCCTATCCGATCTATCCGAAGCCCCCTGAGAGACCTAAGAACCTGGACCGCATGATCGAGATCGCGCGGGTGCTCTCAAAGCCGTTCCCGTTCGTGCGCGTCGACCTTTACAACCTGGACGGCGAGATCTACTTCGGCGAGCTGACGTTCACGTCGACCAACGGCATAGGCCGCTGGGTGCCGCAGGGCACGAACGAGCGGCTGGGAGAGATGCTCAGGCTGCCCGATGGGCAGGCAATGAAATGACCTATAATGTTCCATGCTCTGCTCGTGAGGGGAGAGCGGTTCCCGCGGTTTTTCATCATCTCAAAATGGAACACATAGGACCGGACCTCTGCTGAATCATCACATATGTTCAGGCGCGAAGGCGCGGCCTGAGAAAGAGGAGACATATGGTACCCATCAATGTGGACTTGAACGGAAAGACGATACTGGTCACGGGCGCGGCGGGCTTCATAGGCGCGGCGCTTGTGAAGCGCATACTGGAAAGCTGTGAGCACAGCGAAGTGATCGGGCTGGACAACGTGAACGACTACTACGACACGGAGCTCAAGGAATACCGCCTGCGCGCCAACGAAAGCGCGGCGGCGCAGAGCAAATGCGCCTACAGCTTCGTCAGGGGTTCCATCGCCGACAAGGCGCTGGTGGACCGGCTGTTCGCGGAACGCCGCCCCCAGGTCGTGGTGAACCTGGCCGCGCAGGCGGGCGTGCGCTATTCCATCGACCATCCGGACGTGTACATCGAGTCGAACATCATAGGCTTTTACAACATATTGGAGGTCTGCCGCCACTGGCCCGTGGAGCACCTCGTGTACGCAAGCAGCAGCAGCGTGTACGGCGGCAACAAAAAGGTGCCCTTCAGCGTGGACGACAAGGTGGACCATCCCGTGTCGCTCTACGCCGCCACGAAAAAGAGCAACGAGCTGATGGCCCACGCCTACGCAAAGCTGTATGACATACCCTGCACGGGCCTGCGCTTCTTCACGGTGTACGGGCCCGCGGGGCGGCCCGATATGTTCTACTATTCCGCGACGGAGAAGCTGGTCGCGGGCGGGACGATACAGATATTCAACTACGGCAACTGCAAGCGCGACTTCACCTATGTGTCGGACATCGTCGAAGGCGTGATCCGCGTGATGCGGGGCGCGCCCGAGAGGCGCACGGGCGAGGACGGCCTGCCGGTGCCGCCGTACCGCGTGTACAACATAGGCGGCGGCACGCCGGAGAACCTGCTGGACTTCGTGTCGACGCTGCAGCAGGAGCTTGTGCGCGCGGGCGTGCTGCCCCAGGATTACGACTTCGAGGCGCACAGGAAGCTCGTGGGCATGCAGCCGGGCGACGTGCCCGTGACCTACGCGGACAGCCGCGCGCTCGAGGAGGACTTCGGCTTCCGCCCGGCCATAGGCATACGCGAGGGCCTGCGCAGCTTTGCCGAGTGGTACAGGGAGTATTCGAACAAGTAAAGCAGGGAAGAGCATATGGATCATTTCGAAGCATTTGAGAGGCACTTTCACAGGCCTGCGGAGGCGGTGTCGTTCAGCCCCTACCGCATATGCCCCATAGGCGCGCACAGCGACCACAACCTGGGGAAGATCACCGGCTTTGCCATAGACGCAGGCATACACATCGCCTATGCGGCCGCGCCCAGCGGCGTGGTGGACATGGTGTCCATGCAGTTCCCGGGCGAGGCTGAGTGGCACGTCAAGGAGGTCAACGGCAAGGCGGGCGACTGGGCGGACTATCTGCGCGGCGCGACGTGGGCGCTGGGCAAGCACTATCCGCTGATGATGGGCATCTCCGGCGCGATCGCGGGAAGCCTGCCCATAGGCGGGCTCTCCAGCAGTGCGTCGGTGATATTGGCATTTTTGGAGGCGCTGGCGCGCGTGAACGACATAGAGCTCACGCCCAGGCAGCTGATCGACATCGCCTTCGATGCCGAGAAGAACTTCGTGGGCGTGAACGTGGGCAC
>SVGK01000234.1 GCA_015056395.1 Clostridiales bacterium | reverse complement strand
CACCGCGGGTATGATGCGCGGATATATGCGCCGCCCGCATGTGGGGCATACGATGCAGCGCTCGTCCGCGGCGTCCCCGGTCTCGCCGCCGCAGCGCCCGCAGTAGCGGTTGTCCAGGTACCAGTTGGCCAGCTGCCACGCCGTCCACGCGGCGAATATGGCGGGGCGCTCCGTCGCGTCCTTCGTGCGCAGCGCGCGCACGGACAGAGGCTCCATGCCCTCGGGCACTGTCCCGTCGGCGTCAAGGCAGAGGAACATGTTGTTTCCGTCCAGCGAGAACAAGTAGCGCACCCGGGGCTTCCCGAGCGCCTCCCATGTGGGGAGCGTGAGCGCGCCTTCCCTGAACGCGCCGATGAGCTTGCCCTGCGCGAACCAGAATACCGTGTCGCCGGGCTTCGGGCGCACGCCGGGCACGAATTCGTTGCGCAGCGCGTGCGGCGCGATGTCCTGGATCATGTCTCGACCATCCTTCCCCTTCTGTTCAGGCCTTTTCGTGGAACATCACGGCGGCGACGCGCGGGCCGGCGTTTATGGCGATGACGGGGCCGATCTCCGTCATGCCCGCGGGCGGATAGCCCAGCTCCTCCGTCAGGCGCTTCGCCATGACCTCGCCGTCCTCCGGGTGGTCGCCGTAGATGACCATGTAGGGCGTGCCCGGCTGTATCTCCCTGGCGGTCTTCTGCGCCATCAGCGCGATGGCCTTCTTCTCGCCGCGCACCTTGTCGTCGGTCACGATGACGTGGTCGTGTATGCGCATGATGGGCTTGAGGCCCACCAGCTCGCCCACGAACGCCGCGGCGCTGGGTATCCTGCCGGACTTCGCGGCGTACTTCAGCGTGAACGGCGCGAAGTAGATCACGCTGTGTTGAAGCCAGTCGCGCATGAATGAGAGTATCTCGTCCGCGCTCCTGCCCTCCGCGGCCATGCGCGCGCCCTGCTCCACGGGATAGCCGTAGGCGCAGGTGTAGCTCTGGCCGTCCAGGTTGTGTATGCGCATGCGCCCTTCCGCCTGCGGGTTCGCCTCGAAGAACATCTGGGCGGCCAGGCAGGCGCTGTTGTACGTGCCGGAGCCTTCGGCGTTGATCGTGGTGTTGATGACGTCTTCCACGCCGTCCGCGAAGGCCTCCTCGAACAGCTTCGTGTACTGATAGACCGTGATCTGCGAATGCGTGGGCAGCTCGCGGCTGGCCTCGAGCATGCCGTAGAATTCGCGGTTCGTCATGTCCACGCGGCTCAGGCAGGTCTTCTCGCCGAACGACACCGGGAACGGTATCACGACGATGCCGTATTCGCGCTCCGCCTCGAGGGACAGGTCGCTGCCCGAATCCGTGATAAAGCGTATTTTCGCCATGGGATCACACTTCCTTCATCATCCAAACGAAGCCGCCCGCGGGCAGCGTGATCGTGTCGCCGCCGAGTTTCTGGCCGGTCATGAGGTCCGTGTGGCCGATGCACGCGGATACGCGCACCTCCTCTGCGTCCTCGCCGAAGTTGAACAGCGCGACCAGGTCCTCTCCGCCGCCCGAGCGGCGTATGCCCAGCAGGCCGGGCCGCGCCACGGGCAGCAGCGACACGCGCGCGTCCCCGCCGAACACCGGGTGCGCGGCGCGCAGTTCCTCCATGTGCCGTATCGCCGCGAACAGCCTGCCTTCCACGCTCATCCCGTCGTGCCGGCGCGCCGCCGCGTCCCAGTCCATGTCGCCGCGGTGCAGGTAGCGGCTGTCCAGCGCCTTCATCGGGTCGTCATGGTAGCTGTTGTCGTTCAGCTGGCCGATCTCGTCGCCGCTGTAGAGCACGGGCACGCCGCTCAGCGTGAACATGTAGGCGTGCAGCATCGTGTCGAGCATCAATGCCCTGTCGACCGCCGCGGCGTCGTTGGCGGCCAGCGCGGTCTCAAGCCCGCACAGCGAGGCCGTGGTGCCGCACAGGCGGGCGTCGCCCAGGCGCGGGTCGTCGTTGTACAGCTCGCCGCGCGCGGGACTCATGGGCCACTTGCCGGTGAGATAGTCGTTCAGGTAGCGCTTGTGCGGCACCTCGTACTGGCCGAAGCGCTCCAGATAGGCGTAGTCCAGGCCCCAGCCTATGTCGTCGTGGCAGCGCAGGTAGTTCAGGAACGTGTACGTGCCGGGCAGCTCGAACACCTGCCTGAGCTGGTGCTCCAACAGGCGCACGTCGTGCGTGGCGACGGTGTGCCAGGTGGTGGCCATGGTGGTCACGTTGTAGAGCAGGTGGCACTCCGGCTTCTCCACGGTGCCGAAGTACGGCACGACCTTGCTGGGCTCCATGACGACCTCGCCCAGCAGCAGCGCGCCGGGGCATACGATCTCGCAGACCATGCGCATGATGCGCACCAGCGTGTGCACCTGTTTCAGGTTGCGGCAGGTGGTGCCCAGCTCCTTCCAGATGTAGGGCACGGCGTCCAGGCGTATGATGTCCACGCCCTGGTTGACCAGATAGAGCATGTTGTCCGTCATGTCGTTGAACACCATGGGGTTTGCGTAGTTCAGATCCCACTGATAGGGATAGAACGTGGTCATGACCCATTTGTTGAGCGTCTCGTTGTAGGTGAAGTTGCCGGGCGCCGTGGTCGGGAACACCTCCGGCATGGTCGATTCGTAGCGGTCGGGTATGGTGCGGTCGTCGTACATGAAGTAGCGGCCCTGGCAGTACGTATCGCCCTGCCGCGCCCTGACCGCCCACTCGTGGTCCTCGCTGGTGTGGTTCATGACGAAGTCCAGGCACAGGCTTATGCCGCGGTCGCGGCACTCGTCCGCCAGCGCGGCCAGATCCTGCATGGTGCCCAGCTCCGGCTGTACCTTGCGGAAGTCGCTCACGGCGTAGCCGCCGTCGCTGCGGCCCTTCGGGCTCTCGAGCAGGGGCATCAGGTGCAGGTAGTTCACGCCGCAGTCGGCGATGTAGTCGAGCTTTTCGCGCACGCCCTGGAGCGTGCCCGCGAACGCGTTGACGTACATGAGCATGCCCACGAGGTCGTGCCCCTTGTACCAGTTCGGGTCCGTCTCGCGCAGCCTGTCCGTGTGCTTGAGCTTCTCCGGGCGCGCCAGGTAGGCGCGGTGCAGCATGCCCACGAAATAGTCATAGGCCTGCATGTCGCCGTGATAGAGCTCGCAATAGAGCCACTTGAGTTCGTCCTCGTGGCGCGAAAAGCGCGCGAGGAACTCGCTGTTCCAGGTCGTTCTGTCCATTGCATATACCCCCTGCCGGCGCGCTGCGTCCGGCCTTTCCTGTATTTCAAATGCGGCACGATTATGATGCCATTTCTATTATAATGCGACAACATGAAAGTGACAAGTGGGTTTACCATCATGTCACATTACATTCACAATCGGGTGGGTATACAAAGGCGCCGCCTCCCTCGGTCCGGGAGACGGCGCCCTGCCTTCGATCTGCCGCTTATTCGGCGACGGACACGGAGGTGATGTGCGGGTTCGCGCCCTCATACCAGTAGAGGAAGCCCTGCAGGTCCACGACCTGGCCGACTTCCAGCGCCTTCACGGCCTCGTAGACATCGCTGCCGGCGGGGCACAGGTAGCTTTCGACGGTGAAGGTGTAGGTCGCGCCGTCCTTGGAGACGTTGAAGTACAGGTCGTTGCCGTCCTCGCCGGAGCCGTCCCAGTTGTACAGGAAGGCGGCCTCGTTGCCGTCGGCGTCCTTGCTGGCTTCGACGGTCATGCCGGTGAAGGACACGAACTGGTTCATCTTGCCGGCCAGCTCGTCGGTGCCAAGCAGCTCGGTCACGTCCACGGGCTCGGCCACATAGGTGTCGCCGCCCTCGACGAACTCGAACGTCGCATCCGCGATCTCGACCTCGCCGGACCACTCGGCCTTGTAGCCGGTCACCTTGATCTTGGTGCCGGGCACGAGCTTGGCGGCGTCCTCTTCGGAGCAGGCCATCTCATAGATGAAGTATGCGCCGTCCTGGTCGGCCGCGTACACGGTCACCTTGTCTTCCCACCAGGACTGATGCGCCTGGACGTACACCTCGACGGTGACGGCATCGTCCACGGCCGCGGCGGCGTACTGTTCGTAGGTCATGACGGACTCCTCCGCGATGGCGAAGCAGAAGCCCAGCGACAGGCAGAGCGCCAGGATGCAGGAAAGGATCTTCTTCATTTTACACGCACTCCTTATGATCGAATTTGGGAACCATGAATATTATACTGAAAATCGACGCCAAATAAAGGGGCAAGCGCCGTTTTTAACAGTGATTTTTCACGGCAACAGCGCGCCGGGCGCGCGCACCTTCGTGGCGCACCGCGCGCCGATCTCGCCCGCCAGCAGGCCTATGCAGGTGCCCGCCAGCACGTCCGTGGGGTAGTGCACGCCCACGTACAGCCGCGTGAGCGCGATCATCGCCGCCAGCACGACGGCGCAGACCCACGGCCAGCGGGGACGGAGCTTCATGCGGAGCATCGCCCACGCCGAGGCGAACGAGGCGCTTGCGTGTCCGGACGGGAACGACCAGTCGTGCTCGGGGCCCGTCAGCGGCGTGAGCCCCGCAAGGTAGTCATAGGGCCTGACGCGGGCCACGAGGTTCTTTAGTATGATATTGCT
>SVGK01000233.1 GCA_015056395.1 Clostridiales bacterium | reverse complement strand
CGCTCGCCTTGCCGATCATCACGGACGGGTTGCGGCCCAGTATCTTGCGCGTGTCGAATATCGTGTAGACCTCCGCGTCCTTCAGAAGCCCGTCGGCGTGTATGCCCGCGCGCGTCATGTTGAACTGGCGGCCCACGAAGGGCGTCATGACCGGTATGTCATAGCCGATCTCATGGTGGAAGTACTCCGCGATGTCCGTGATGGCCGTGGGGTCCATGCCGTCCAGCGAGCCGCGCAGCGATGCGTACTCCATGACCATGGCCTCAAGCGGTATGTTGCCCGTGCGCTCGCCTATGCCCAGCAGCGAACAGTTGACCGCGCAGGCTCCGTACAGCCACGCGGTGCTCGCGTTGGCGACGGCCTTGTAGAAGTCGTTGTGGCCGTGCCATTCGAGCATCTCGCTGGGCACGTCGGAGTAGTGCTGCAGGCCGTATATGATGCCCGGCACGCTGCGGGGCAGCGCCACCTCGCTGTAGGGCACGCCGTAGCCCATCGTGTCGCAGGCGCGTATCTTGACGGGTATGCCCGCGTCCTGGCTCATCTTCATCAGCTCGTTGACGAAGGGCACCACGAAGCCGTAGAAGTCCGCGCGCGTGATGTCCTCCAGATGGCAGCGAGGCATGACGCCGGCCTCGAACGCAAGCGCCACGGTCTGCAGGTAGTAGTCCATGCACTGCTTGCGCGTCATCTGCATCTTCTTGAATATGTGGTAATCGCTGCACGAGACCAGTATGCCCGTCTCCGCGATGCCCAGGTCGCGCACGAGCTTGAAGTCCTCCTTCGTGGCGCGTATCCAAGTGGTGATCTCGGGGAAGCGGTAGCCCAGGTCCTGGCAGCGCGCAATGGCCTCGCGGTCCTTCTCGCTGTATACGAAGAACTCCGTCTGGCGTATCACGCCGTAGGGGCCGCCCAGGCGCGCCATGAGCTTGTACAGGTCCACGATCTGCTGCACCGTGTAGGGCTCCACGGACTGCTGCCCGTCACGGAACGACGTGTCCGTGATCCATATGTCCTCGGGCATGCCCATGGGCACGCGCCTGTGGTTGAACGCGATGCGCGGGACCTCATCGTAGGGATAGATATCGCGGTACAGGTTCGGGTTCGGCACATCCTGCAGCGAATACCTGTACTGCTTCTGTTCCAACAGGTTGGTGCGGCTCGACATCTCAAGCATGGGTCTCATCTCCTCGTGTACTTCTGCGTACATGCTTTTGTGCATCTCGGTATGATTGTATACAAGAATTCATGGATTGTCAAGCGGATGGAAGGGTTTTTCACAGAACATAAACATTCGGAATCAAATTCAGAATTAAGAATTCAGAATTAAGAATCAATGGCAGGAGGTGGATGGGGGATCCGGTGGGGTTTGGCTGTTTGACGGGTGGGCGTGCGGGGCGATAGGGCGGAAGATGGCGCGGGCATTGCAGAAACGTACCAAGCGGTCGCCCTGTTCAGCGACATTCGTACCGTATGGGAACGGGCCTGTATTTGTGCAAACATTGCAAAAGCGTACCACCCGTAGGGACGCCATTCATGGCGTCCGCCCGGTCGCCCTGTTCTGCGACGTTCGTATCGCATGGGGAACGGGTCTGTATTCACGCGGTCATTGCAAATGCGAATTGCCCTTAGGGACGCCCCATGGTGCGTCCGCGTAGCTTCGGCCTCCGTGCGGGGACATGGCGGCCTGGAGGCCGCCGCTACGGGTGGGAACATCCCGGGGACGGATTGCATGGCGTATGCATCATACTTTGTAAATTAAGTTCACGATATATTCACTTTATTGACATCATGTCGAAAAAACGATATAATTAAAGAAAACATTGCAAACGGAGGAATCATCCATGAAGAACATGCACCGTCTGCTCATCGCGCTGGCGGCGTGTCTGCTGTTGGCGGTTGGTTTGACCGGCGCGGCCATGGCGGAAAGTACGTCGAACGGGCTGTTCCCGGAGGGCACGGTCGTGGTGCCCATGGGGACCGGCGTCGTGTTTTCCCAGGACGACGACTGCGTGGTGATCTACGACAGCGACGTGCAGATCCAAACCGGCGACACGTTCGTGGTGTACCTGCAGGACCTGCCGATCGGGTATGTCGCCAAGGATGTCCACCGGGACGACAACGCACAGATCGTACAGGTCGAAAAGGCCGGGAAAGAGATCTACGCCCTTCTTGAAGAGGAGGGCTCCATCGACCTCTCATCCGCGAATTCCTCCTTTCTCCCATCTGATGAGATCACCGGTCGCACGGCCAGAGGCGTCAAGGTCGGTACACTTGATCTCTTTGAATACACGACAGACGGCGTGCTCAAGATCAAGTACAATATCGGCGACGGCAGTATAGACCTCAAGCTCTCCAACATCAGACTGAACCACACCATCGCTGCCGGCAACATCAATATGTCTCTGAGCGCCGACTGGAGTCTGCAGGGATCGCCCGAGATCGACATTCCCCTGGGAGAGATGCGCATTGGTGGCGTCGGCTTCTTTAAGGTCGAGCTGTGCATCAAGGAGGAGCTTGAGAATGCGTCGATTTCCGGAACCTACATCGTCGGTCTGAGAACCGAAAACGGTTCAACGAAGGTGCTCCCCGAGCTCACGATCTCTCATTTCTCTTTTGACACGGGAGCCAGCGTCTCTATCTTCTTGCGCTTCAAAGTGGGCTTTGACATACTGTTTGCCGATGCTTATGTATACGCCGAGGTCGGCGTAAAGACCGATATCAGGTATCAATGGAACTGGTCAGAGGAAAAGGAAAAAACGGTACGTTGCGAGGACTATCAGCTCTATGGCGTACTGAACGTAGGCGCAACGGTCCATATCATGGATAATGGAGAACAGATGCGCGAACTGCTGACGATCGAAGATGAAATCATTGATCCCAACGATCCCAAGGTAACGAAATACATATTACATGAACACTATGAAGACGGCGAGCGTGTGTCCCAGTGCTTCTGCGGCATGGAGATGCCCGAGATCGAACGCAGCAGCATTGTTGCCCTTCCTGCGGGCACGTATACGGACGCTATAAACGAAAGGATACTTGAGACCGACATCGACCTGATCCGTGACGTGACCGTCAACAACCTGCAGATCGCGCACGGCACGCTCAACCTTGACGGCAAGACGCTGACCGTAAACGGCGACCTGCTCGTATCGGGCGGTACGCTGATGATCGGCTCCGGCAAGCTGATCGTCAAGGGCGACCTGCGCCTGCAGGGCCACGTCTCCGGCACGAGCAGCTACGGCGACTCGACCGGTGCGCTCAATATGACGAACGGCGACGGCGTGATCGAGATCGACGGCGACATGATCGTGCAGAGCAGCTCCACGTCGCACAACATCTCCGCCGGCACGATACTGCTGAAGGGCAACTTCTACCAGTATGACCCGGGCGAGGGCGCGCACTTCAACACGGGCTCGAGCATGGCCCTGACCATGGACGGCGACCACACCCACACCATGTACTTTGCCGATGCGGCGAACAACGCGATCGGCTGGCTCAACATGCTGGGGCCGGTCACGGTGACTTCGGACGGCTGCTTCGGCAAGATCGACATGAACGGCCGCAAGTTCGTGATCAACGGCACGCTGACCTCGACCGACAGGGTCGACATGCAGGACTACGACCAGCTGGTGGACGTGTACACCTATGACGGCGGAGACGTCACGCTCACGGGCGACGTGAGCTACGACAGCGACAGGCAGAGCCGCGCGCTGGTGCTGGGCGGCTACACGATGACCGTCAACGGGGACTTCATCTGCAGAAGCGACGTGGACATCGACGGCGGCACGCTCAAGGTGACGGGCACGCTTTACCAGCAGGGCGGCACGATCGCGCTGAACGGCGGCACGCTGAACGTCGAGGGAAGCTACTACCAGGTCGGGTCGGATTCAAACTTCGAGCGCGAGGAGTACACGTACGCGTCGGCCTATCTGATTATGTCGAACGCGAACGACATAGTCAAGGTGGGCGGCAATTTCATTGAGGCTGCGTCAACCTACAACTATGCCAATAACAATCTTACGGCGGGCGTGATGTATATTGGCGGAAACTTCCGACAAGTCACCGGCAACACGGGTTATTACGGTAGCTCCAACTTCTCCGCCTCCGGAAGCCACAAGGTCGTATTCAACGGAAGCGGTACACAGAGCATACAGTTCAGCAGCAACAGCAGCGGATTCAACGTGGTGCAGTTCACGAACAAAAACATCGAATTGAAGGGAAACTACCTGCGCGGATTTACGCTTGAGCAGGATATCAACCTGACGCTCAGCACGGATACGATCAATTTTGCCGGAACGATGGACGTCAATGGGCACAGTCTGGGAATCAGCACGATCTCAGGTGACATGACGATCTCAGGCGGCACGTTCGTCGGGACGGGACTTTCGCTTACGATCACTGGTAACTTCGCAAACGGTACGACCATCAACATGGACGCCTCGAGGCTGACAGTCAACGGGAACATGACGTCAACGGGTGACATGGACCTGTACGGCAGCACGCTGACGGTCAAGAAGACGCTGTACCAGCAGGGCGGTGTGATCACGGTAAACGGCGGCACGCTGAACGTCGGGGGAAGCTACTACCAGGTCGGGTCGGATTCAAACTTCGAGCGCGAGGAGTACACGTACGCGTCGGCCTATCTGATTA
>SVGK01000232.1 GCA_015056395.1 Clostridiales bacterium | reverse complement strand
GAGGTTTTCGAACACTTCATTTCTGAATCCCATTGAGCGAAGCTGTTTCCAGATCTGCTCTATGGGATCCATTTCCGGGGTATACGGAGGAATGTGCAACAGAGAGATATTGTCCGGCACTATCAGTCCTTTCGACTTGTACCGACTTCCTGAAAAGTTCGGCTGCATGTTTTTTCGGGTTTCCAGCACACGAGTCTTGATTTTTTTGAGGCTTCGCACGCCTCCTCACTTGCATCCTTCGGATGTCTTGACCTTGGCATCACCTTTCGCCATCCGTGCCGCTTCAACAACATGTAGATATACCCTCGTCCTGTCTCTTTCCCTCGCTCTTCATCGAACGCCGCTTTGATCTCCTTCACCGTTACGGTCTGCCCGGCTTCCGCTGCTTCTTCGAATCGCTTTAGTATCTCTTCTTCCTTCTCCTTTGTCAGCGCATAGTGATGCGATGTCGCTTTGTTCCTCTTGAATTCTTCCAGTCCCTGTTCCCGATACCTTCGGCATAGCTGACTTATGCTGTTGATCCGCATCCCTGTGATCTCACTGATCTCTCGTACCTTTTTCCCTTCGTACCGCATCATCTTCATCCTGTATAGAGGATAGAATGAGAGTAGGATCATACCTGTCTCCACAGCACCCAATCCAACATCTCCTTCGTCCAGCCTGCCGCGGAGAGCGCCTCGTCCAGCCCGTCCGCGCCTTCCTTTATGCTGAGCCGGTCCTTTCCGAAAAACACGCGGCCGCGGTGGAAGTCCCTCGCCAGGGACGTGAGCGCCGCCTCCGCCTGCGCGGGCTCGAACAGGCGCAGCCTTCTGCCGCCCTGCTCCAGCACGGCGATAGGCCGCCCGTCCCTGAGGCACACCGCGGTGCCGGGCACGCACGTGAACGCGCGCCCTTCCCCGTGGGGCAGCAGCCGTCCCCAGGCCTGCGCCGGGTCGTTGGCCTGCAGCCACAGCGCGTCGCCGTCCGCGGCGTTCAGGCCGGCGTTCACGGCGGCGTAGTCCTCGTCCAGCGCGAACTGTATGCCGGAGAGCCCTGCCACGAAGTAGCCGCGGCGCGCCTTGCCGGTGTATTCCCATATCCGCAGCGTCTCAAGCGCCCTGGCCCAGGGCAGGCGCGCCGCCGTCTCGCGGCACAATAGCCGCCTTTCCGCCATGTCCATGCGCAGCAGCGCCTCGTCGTCGCGCCGCACGAGCGGGCGCGTCAGCTCCCAGCGGCCGGCCTGCGCCGCCGCCGCGCGCAGCCTTGCGAGCCTCCGCGGGGACAGCGCGTGCCCCTCGTCCAGCGCGCCCATGGCGCGCAGCGGCACGAAGCTGTCCGCGCGGACCAGCCCCTTTTCCGCAAGCTCCAGCAGTATCTCGATGACAGGGCGGCGGCGCGCCAGCCCTGAGAGCGAGGCGGCAAAGCTGGCCCCGCGCCGCGCCAGCGCGGCGAGCACCGCGCGCGCCTCGTCGTCCGTATCCCCGTCATCCCCTTCCGCCAGCGGCGGCGCGTCCCAGTCGATGTCCTCCGAGCGGTGGAACGCCAGTGCGCCCCCTTCGACCTGCCAGAAGTATTCGCCCCGCGCGATCAGCGCGTCCAGCATCGCCGGGCGGTATCCGTCCACGCGTGCGGGCAGTATCTGTTCCTCCCACTGCCTCAGCGGGAAGGGCCGGTCGGCCAGCAGCGCCACAGCTTCCCGCAGCCTGTCCGCGGGGCGTCCGGGGCGGCGCAGTTCCCTCGCCAACAGCGCGGCGTACCTCTCCGGCGGCAGCGTTTCGACCGCGCGGCGTCGTGCCAGCACGGTCTCGCGCCGTGCGCGCGCGTAGACCTCGGCGTGACAGGTCAGGCCGCCGTACTCGACGGCCTCCCCGGCGTCTCGCAGCGACCCGAGCGCGGCCTCGCATGCCGCCTCGTCCCAACCGTAGCGGTCCCGCAGGCTGGCGGCGTCCTGTGGCCCGCGGAAGCGCAGGCAGCGCCGCGCGATGGCGCGGCGAACATCCGCATCCCCTTCGGCGGCCAGGCGATAGTCCTCCGCGTGCTCCATGGCGATCCAGAGCCCCGGCTCGATGTAGGCGCATCGGCCCGCCCTGCTCAGCGATTCCAGCCATTCGATGGGCGCGTCCACCTCGCCGGCGGCAAAGTCGCCCTCGGTCATCATCAGGCTGTGGAGCTGTTCGATATCGCCGGGGCTGCGGGCGCGCAGGCCTTCGGCCAGCAGCGCCGGGCTGGGCGCTATGCCCGCCCCGCCCTTCAGGGCCTCCTTCAGCGCGTCTTCGGAGGCGCGCACCGCGGCTTTGGGCATCGGCGCGTAATCATACATCAGCTCGGCCTCGGCGGCGCGGCGCATGGGCAGCGCCATGGGGGAGGGCGTCTCCGCATATATCTCCCGCACGGCGATGCTTCCGGAGCGCACGCCCTCCAGCATGCGCGTGATGGCGCGCAGGTCCAGGCGGTCCTCGAGACATTCGCGCATGGTCTCGCGCATCAGCGGATGGCGCGGATCCTTCACCGCCATGCCCAGCGCCTCCGCGCCGCGCAGCCGCTGTACCCAGAGCGCCTGCCGCCTGCCGGAGCGCGCACCCATCATCAGCGCGCGGCCCGCGTTGTAGCGGAAGGCCATGGCGAACATGGGTGCCGCGGGCAGCATGGCCCTGAGCAGTCCCTCGGCCCGTTCGGGATCTGTGCCCTGAAGCAGCCCTTCGGGCATGTCCCTGTCCCCGACGGCGAGCAGCAGTATGCCGTTGTCGTCGTCCCACGCCTTCACGTCCACGTCCATGGCGTCCGAAGCCGCCTGCCGCAGCAGCAGCGCCAGCCCGTCGTTCACCCTGCGCCCGAATATGGAATGCACCATCAGCTGGTGTTCTCCGGCCTCGTCCGCGAAGTGCTCCACCACGATCGTACGGTCGGTGGGCAGACAGCCGGTGGCTGCGAGCTGCTCCTTCACGTGGCGCGCCGCGTTGCGCGCGGCGTGCTCGTCCATGCGCAGGCCCTCGAGCGCCGCCTGTGCGTCCCGCGCGGCTTCGAGCGCGCGCAGCCTTTCGCCGAAGCGCAGCGACACGCTGAAGTCACGGCCCGCGCCGTCGCCGCGCCAGAACGGCGCCTGCGCGCCCGTGCCCGCGCAGGGCGAGACCAGCACCCTGTCGCGCGCGATCTCGTCGATGCGCCAGGCGAAGGCCCCCAACAGGAAGTGGTCGCCCAGGCGCGCCTCGAACACGAACTCCTCGTCCAGCTCGCCCACGCGCGTGCCGTCCCGCAGTACGCACGGATAGAGCCCGCGGTCCGGTATCGTGCCGCCGGCGGACAGCGCCAGCAGCCGCGTGTAGCTGTCGCCCAGCACGGTGCCGTGTATCCTGTCGTACAGCAGGCGGGGCCTGACGGGTTTGTCCTGCGCGTGCTCCCAGTCGCCGGAGAGCATCTCCAGCACGGCGGTCACGTCCTCGCGCGCGATGTCCCGCGTGGGCCAGGCGGCGCGCGCGACGTTGAGCGCCTGGTCCACGGTATACCCGCCGTCCGCGGCCATGGAGACCAGGTGCTGCGCCAGCACGTCCAGGCAGCCCCGGGGCGGCGCGGCCGGCTCTATGGCGCCGGCCAGAGCGGCGTCGGCAGTCAGGCCGCACCAGAGCCCGTCGGAGGCCGTCTTGGGGAACACGCGCATGACGCTCACGCGCCCGGGGCTGTGGCCGGCGCGGCCCATGCGCTGCAGCGCGCCCGAGACCGTGAGCGGGCAGCCCACCTGCAGCACCAGGTCCACTTCGCCCACGTCTATGCCCAACTCCATGGAGGAGGTGGCGCAGAGCAGCCGCAGCTTCCCGCCGCGCAGCGCCGCCTCGGCGGCCTGTCGCTTTTCCCGGGACACGCTGCCGTGGTGGGTCAGCGCAAAGCCCTCGCCCTCGATCTCGTTGACCGCCGCCGCCAGCCGCTCGGCCTGCGCGCGGCCCTCCAAAAAGCATATGACCGTGCGCTTCCCGGCGCACTGCTCCGCCACGCGCCGCGCAAGCTCCGGCCATATCGTGCCGTTCGGCAGCGCGCGCATGTCGGGCAGCACGCCCGTCACGGCGATGTCCGCGTGCTTTTCCATCTCGGGCGCGACGACCGTCGCACCGCGCCCCGGGGCAAGGTACTCCGCCGCCAGCGACAGTGGACGCAGCGTGGCGGACAGCCCCACGCGCTGCAGCGGGCGCCCGGCCAGCGCGTCCAGCCTCGCCAGCGAGAGCATCAGGTGCGCGCCGCGCTTGGTGGAGATCAGCGCGTGCAGCTCGTCCACGATCACCGCCCGGGCCGTGGAGAGCATCGCGCGCCCCTTCGCCGTTGTCAGCAATATATAGAGGGATTCCGGCGTGGTGATCAGTATGTGCGGGGGATGGCGCAGCATGCGCTGGCGCTCCGTGGGCGTCGTGTCGCCGGTGCGCAGGCCCACGCTGAGCGGCGCGCCTATGCCCTCCAGCGGGCGCATCAGGTTTTCGCGTATGTCCGCGGCCAGCGACTTGAGCGGCGAAATGTATATGAGCTGTACGCCCCGCGGCGCTTCGCCCCGGGCGGCTTCGGCCTTCATGCGGTCTATGTACATCAGGAACGCGGCCAGCGTCTTGCCGGAGCCCGTGGGTGCGCTGACCAGCACGTCTTCTCCCGCCGCTATCGCCGGCCAGGCCTTCAGCTGCGCGGCGGTGGGCGCGCCC
>SVGK01000231.1 GCA_015056395.1 Clostridiales bacterium | reverse complement strand
GTAGTAGTCCATGTCGTGGAAGTGGATGATGCCTTCCTCATGGGCCTTCACGATGTCCTCCGGCAGCAGCAGGCGGCGCGTGATGTCGCGGGACACCTCGCCGGCCATGTAGTCGCGCTGCACCGAGTTGACGGTTGGGTTCTTGTTGGCGTTCTCCTGCTTGACCTCTTCGTTGTTGCACTCGATCAGGCTCAGTATGCGCGTGTCCGTGGTGTTCGAACGGCGCACGAGGGAACGGTTGTAGCGGTAGCGGATGTAGCTCTTCGCGACCTCATACGCGCCTTCGGACATGATGCCGGTCTCGACCAGCTCCTGGATCTCCTCGACGCCGGGCGCGCGGCCCATGCGCAGACAGTCGTCCTGGACCTGTTCGCCTATGGCATAGATCTGCTCCCTGGTCAGGCGCGCGCCGTCAGGCACCGTGGCGTTGGCCTTGTCGATGGCGGCGATGATCTTGGCTATATCGAAAACGACCTCGGCGCCGTTTCTCTTGATCACTTTCATGGCTGTATATCCCCCTATATGTTGTGCTGGGAATATACAATACCACAAAATCTTGTTTCTGTCTACCTGCTTTGCGCCGTTTGCTGAAATTTCTGCAGATTTTACAGTGCGTTTGTCTAAAGGTATCTCTGAAGCGACGCGCGCAGGACCGCTTCGATCTGGTCGCCGTGCCGTTCGAATGTGTCCGCAAGCGCGAGCATGCCGCGCGCCTCCGCGAGGCTGTCCTGACCCGCGCGCGAATGTCCCGTGAGCACGTCGAGCAGGTGCCTTGCCGCCCGCGTGAGCGCGGCCGCGCGCGGCGCCATGGGCAGCGCGGCGCGTTCCGCCTCGTCCAGCAAAGGCGCCGTGTGCATGAGGAAGCGGTCGACGAACGCGGCGAGCGCGTCCGTCTCGGCACAGCACAGGCAGGCCGCGCCGAAGTCACAGGCGAGAGCCCCCGGCAGCACGCCCGCGGGATCGAACAGGGCCGTCGTCTGCGCGCCGCTGCGTTCGAGCGCGGGCGCGCGCAGGCCGGACGCCGCGCAAAGCGCGCGCAGGCGTCCCTTCGGGAGCGCGAGCACCCATCCCTTCAGACCCATCAGCCTGTCGAGCTCGGGCACGACCTCCTCCAGGCGGCCGCTGGGATCCCTGGCCGAAGCCGCCAGCAGCCTGTCGAACAGGCGCGCCGCGTCGAGGGGATCGGGGTAGGCCGGTTCGAGTGTTGTAGCATCGAATCCGTGGAACACCGCGTGCCACGTGCCGATGGCGTCGCCCATGGCCTCGGGTGCGGGGCGCATGCCCGCCGCGGGCTCCCGGAACAGCCGCCACAGGCCCATCGCGTCCCTGTGGCGCGCCTCCTCGGGGAAGCGCACGCGTATCGGCCTGTTCGAAACGTCTTTGGAGATGTGCGCTTGCAGCCTGTCGATGTTCCTGAGCTCTACGTCGGGGTCGTAGATCACGCTCTTGCGCGCGCGCTCCAGTATGTACGCGCCGTCGGCCGCGGCGATGCGGTAGGCGCGGTGCGCGCCGTCGTCGCCGAGCACGGCTGTGTCAAGTATGTCCTCGGGCGCGCGCTGCGTCATGGCGCACCAGGCGTCTGCGATCGGTCGGTTCATGGTCTTCCTCCCTGAAAGGCCTGCGCGTAGGCCTCGTCGATCATGGGCTGGCAGTCCTCGATGAACGCGCGGCAGTAAGCGGCGTCCAGTATCTCGGAGCGGCCTTCCTCGGTACAGCCCTTGTGGTAGGCGTCGAGCATCATGTGCTTCCATTCGGTCAGCTCTTCGAATGTCAGCAGCGGGTGGTCCTCAGGCGCGCGGCCCCGTTCGACCAGCCCGAAGAGCCTTTCCCCCTGTCCGCCCTCGTTGTAAAGCTCGAAATCCGTGAGGAACGTCTCGTGGTAATAGAGTTTGGTGTCCAGCAAGCCCGTGGGCAGGAAGAGCTCGGGGCACCGCTTTCTGTAGCGCTGCACCCACTGCCCGTCCGTCATGACGTGCACGCCGTAGCCTATGTCGAAGGGCGACGAGCGCGCCTTCCAATAGGCGATCACGTCCTCGGGGTGCGGCACGGTCCAGTTGTTCAGATGGATGTAGTTCTTGTGCGACTTGTCGTCGTGGTCGCGCACGTGTATGCCGTCCGGCGCGATCAGGCCGAAGTAGTAGTCCGGGTCGTTCAGATAGGCCGGATGCGCCTCCGCGAAGCGCTGCCCCGCCAGCAGGTGGACCATCAGCAAAGCCATGCATTTCCTCCGTTCGTCACAGCAGCGCGTAGGCGGCGGCACGCGCGCGCAGGTGGTGGTATTCCTCCATGTTGGGGAACATCTGGTGCATGTAGACGGCGGAGAAGCCGTGCGAGGGGTCAATGGACGCCCAGGTGCCCGCCGCGCCCGTCCAGCCGAACTCGCCCACGGGCGTGTTGCTGCCGCCCGCCGCCGGATCCATCATCGTGCGCACGCCCAGGCCGTAGCCGTAGCCCGCGACGTAGGGGAACGTGAAGTCCTCTAACTGCCCGGGACCCAGGCGATTGGCGCGCATCAGGTCGATCGTGGCGCGGCCCAGTATGCGCGTGCCCTTCAGCGTGCCGCCGTTTGCAAGCATCTGTGTGAACGTGAGGTAGTCGCCAAGCGTGGCGTACAGGCCGTGGCCGCCGCCTTCGAACGTCGCGTCCGGCGCGAAGTCGCCGTCGGCCGCGCGGTCGGGCACGAGCGCGCCCTCCTCGTTCCTGCGGTAGAGCACGGCCATGTTTTTACCGTCGTCGCCCTGCCAGCGGTAGCCCGTGTGTTCCATGCCGAGCGGGCCGAATATCTCGTCCTTCATGAACCGGCCTATGGCCCTGCCGCTCAGGACCTCGACCAGCGCGGCCACCAGCTCGTGCCCGTGGCCGTAGGCCCAGCGTGTGCCCGGCTCGAAGGCGAGCGGCACCTTGCTCAGGCCGCGCACGAAATCGCGCAGCGTGAAGCACCCGTTCGCCCTGAGCGCGTCGTCGTACTTGCCTATGGCGATGCGCGTGGGGCTGTCGCCGCCTCTGTAGGGCAGGCCGCAAGTCATGGCGAAGCAATCGCCCACCGTGATGGGGCGCTCGGCCGGGACCGTGGTCCAACGCCCCTGTCCGTCGGGCACGGCGACCTGCATGTGCGCGTACTCGGGAAGGTAGAGGGAAAGCGGCTCGTTCAGCAGGAACGCGCCGCGTTCATACAGTATCATGCCCGCGGTGACGGTGACCAGTTTCGTCATGGAGTACAGCCGATAAGTGGTCTCCGGGCCCACAGGCCGCGCGGCTTCGCGGTCCGCAAACCCCGCGTATCCCGTGTAGACCGTCTTTCCGTACTGCGCGACGGCCATGGCGCAGCCCACCGGGCCGCTCTCGGCGAAGCGCCTGAGCAACGCGTCGATGTGTTCCCGCTGTGACACGGTCCAACGCCTCCTTCACAAAAAACACATTCTTTACAGGCATTATAACACGAAGGGCCGCGAAATGCAATCAAATCCGCTTGACAAGCGCGTGTCGGTTTGTATATACTTATATCACAACTGAAGAAGAGCCTTATCAAGAGTGGTTGAGGGACGGGCCCGATGAAACCCGGCAGCCTGCGGCGCACTGCGCGGCAAGGTGCCAATTCCCGCGGCAGACCATGCCGGAAGATGAGGCGAGACATCCCTGTTCTCGCCCAATGGGCGATTTTTTGTTGAATGAACATATCGGAGGAAGACTTATGCGCCATTTTTTCACTTCTGAATCGGTGACTGAGGGGCATCCGGACAAGATCTGCGACCAGATCTCCGACGCGGTGCTGGACGCCATACTCGAAAAGGACCCCGACGCGCACGTCGCGTGCGAGTGCGCGGCGACCACCGGCATGGTGCTGGTGATGGGCGAGGTCTCCACAAGCGCCTATGTGCCCATAGCGGACATCGCGCGCCAGACCGTGGTGGACATAGGCTATGACCGCGCGAAGTATGGCTTCGACGGGCATTCGTGCGCGATACTTGTGAGCCTGGACGAGCAGTCGCCGGACATCGCGCAGGGCGTGAACCGCGAAGTCGACATGGACCAGGGCGCGGGCGACCAGGGCATGATGTTCGGCTACGCGTGCGACGAGACGGAGGAGTACATGCCGCTGGCGATAGCGCTCGCGCACAGGCTGAGCCGCAGGCTTGCGCAGGTGCGCAAGGACGGCACGCTGCGCTATCTGCGCCCGGACGGCAAGTCGCAGGTCACGGTGGAGTATGAGGACGACAGGCCGGTGCGTGTGGAGGCGATCGTGATATCCACCCAGCACCAGGAGGACGTGACGCAGACGCAGATACGCGAAGACATCATCGAAAACGTTATACGCCCCGTGGTGCCCGCGGCGCTGATCGATGAGAACACTACCATATTCGTGAACCCCACGGGACGCTTCGTGATCGGCGGGCCGCAGGGCGACTCGGGCCTGACCGGCCGCAAGATCATCGTGGACACCTACGGCGGCTACGCCCACCACGGCGGCGGCGCGTTCTCTGGCAAGGACCCCAGCAAGGTCGACCGCAGCGCCGCCTACGCAATGCGCCATGTCGCAAAGAACCTGGTCGCGGCGGGACTTGCGAAAAAGTGCGAGGTCGGCGTGGCCTATGCCATAGGCGTGGCGAAGCCCGTCAGCGTGTTCGTGGACAGCTACGGCACCGGCGCGCTGCCGGACGAG
>SVGK01000023.1 GCA_015056395.1 Clostridiales bacterium | reverse complement strand
CCGTGTTCGACGGCGCTTACCTGGCGACGTTCGACGGCGACACGTTCGAATCCGACTACACGAGGATCGAGGGCATACTCGACGGCAACATGAACGTCACCATCAAGCAGGGCCAGAACGTCTGGTCCGAGATGACGGGCAGCGATGCCGCCGAGACCCCCGACGGCACGGCCTATATCTTCACGAACGGCGCATGGGCCCCCGCGCAGACGGAGCCCGCGCCCATACCGGAGGACGCGCAGGCCGCGTAACGAAAACGACAGGACCGAATAACGGGCTGCCTCGGAATGACGAACAGGTCATTCCGAGGCAGCTTTGCTGTTTGAATGGGAGGTTTGGCGCTCGCACAGCAGCCCCGTACACCGCATCTTCCAATATAAATATTGCGCAAACCCCGCGATCTGTGGTATACTTTTCATAGGATCGACCGACATCGACGCGATCTGCTGTACATACGACCTCCATGCGGCGCACAGGTCCGCGACGGGTCGCCCGCGCCCACGATGCGCCGCGCGCAGACAAGGGCATCCCGGACATAGCCCCTACGGCTCGCAACGCCCCTCCCTTTAGAGAAAGGACGGATGCTGGACGATGAAACTCAAGAAGCTGGCCCTGCTCATGCTGCCGATCGCCCTGCTGCTGACGCTGACCTGCCATGCCCTTGCGGCGCAGGAGGAAGAGGATGTGGCGGAGTGGACGGTGCTGGTCTACCTTTGCGGATCCGACCTGGAGTCGCGATACGGCTACGCGACGGGCAACCTGGAGGAGATCAGCGCGTGTACCGCATATATCAACTGGTATGAATACGTGGCTCGGAATTTTTATGACGGAGAGGTGGACGAGGCCGATGCGTCGATGCCGGGTACGGTCAACGTGCTGATCGAGACCGGAGGCTGCAGAGAATGGCACACGGAGGCGCTCGACATGGATGTCGACACGAACGCGCTGCAGCGCTGGCGATACGTCACGAATACCGAAGAAGAGCGCGGAAGGTTCGAGCTCGAGCAGACGCTCCCGCTGGCCAGCATGGCCGATCCCGGCACGCTGACGGATTTCATACGTTGGGGAAGCGAAGCATATCCGGCAAAGAAGACCGCGCTGGTGCTGTGGGGCCATGGCGGCGGCAGCAAGACGGGCATCTTCATCGACGAGTTGTTCAACGGCGACACGATGCCCCTGGACGAGCTGGGCGGCGCGCTCAGGGACGGCGGCGTCAGCCTGGAGTGCCTGCTGTTCGACGCCTGCATGATGGCCAACGTGGAGACGGCCTGCGCCGTAAAGGACAGCGCGCGCTGGATGGTAGCCAGTGAGGAGACCGTTGCGGGCAATGGCACGGCCATAGGCAGCTGGCTCAAGCAGCTTTACGGTATGCCGGAAATGGACGGGCAGACGCTTGGAAGGATCATTTGCGACACCGCACAGATCAAATATATGGACATGGTGGACAAGATCTATGATATGATGCTGACGTGGTCTTTGATCGACCTGACGAAGATCGACCGCGTCGAAGCCGCCTTCGACAGGTTCTATGCCGAATTGGGTCATGTCTATGCGAACTATCCTATGCTGATGATGGTGGTCACGTCTGAGATCACTCAATCGGAGGAATACGGCTCGGGGCAGGAGAACATGTACGACCTGGCCGGCGTATTCTACTATGACGCGGAGGTTTGGCCGCCCTCGCTGCGGTATGAGATGCTGAGCGCGCTTCAGGATGCGGTGGTATATTGCGTGCGCGGATCGGGGCGTGCCGCCGCGCGGGGCCTGTCGTTCTGCTATGCCGTGGACTTTGACGGAGAGGAACTGGACGGCTATGCGCACAACTGTCCGAGCATGCACTGCCTTGCCTTTCTGGACGCCATCACCACCTGGACCGCGCCGGATTATGTGTACGATAAGGTCGAGCGATTGCCGGGACATGACACGCTGGAGGATTACCGGGTCAAGGTCACGAAGGTCCGCCGCCCCGACGGCATGCCCGCCGTCATGCAGACCGGCACTGAGATAACGAGCTTGTATATGATGTATTATAGCCTGTACCGCAAGGATGAGGCGTCGGGCGCGACGGTGCTGATGGGCATGGTGCCGGCGACAGAGAACGATCAGGTGGACGGCGATGGATCCGGATATACCTGCAGCGCATTCGAGCCGTGGCTGTGGCCGGCGCTCGAGGGGAAGAGCTGTTCATTCAGCGTCGCCAACTCGTTTGGGCGGAACGGGACAGACTTCCTTGGAAACATACCCATACGGATGGGCACTGAGATATGGAACCTGCGCTGCGGCTACCAGAGCGCGGACGATATGTATACCGTCTACGGCCTGTGGGAGGGCTACGATTCGAATACGAACGTGTTCAACCGCAACGTCAGGTCCCTCGCGCAGGTCGCGGGGCAGGATTTCAGGACGGTCTTCCCGGTGATCGATCAGGAAGAATGGACGGTGAAGGACTATGTGAACGGCGACGACATGACCATGTACCGCGCGCTCAACGTGGAGAAAAAGCCGCTGGATCCGGGGACATACTACATCGAATATGTCATCAACGATATGTTCATGCGCCCGCTCAGGATGGATCGGGTCGAGATGCAGTGGGACGGCCAGCAGGCGACGTTCCCGGGCAGCGACGAATGGGAGGGCACGGTCACGCTCAGGATACCCTATTGATATAGTACGTCACAAGGAGGAATGAAGGCCATGAAGAATATGCTGTGCATGGCGTTGGCGATCGCCGCGCTGATGATCGCGTGTGTCTGTGCGTACGCGGAGGACGATGTGATGCTCTCCGACGATGCGTCGGGATTCGTGCTGCTGACGGATGCGGTACCGGACGCGATATTGGAGATACGCTACTACTCGACCTACAACTTTGTGGGCGACCGCATCGCAGGCTACGATGAGCCGCTGGCAATGCTTACGAAGGAGGCCGCGGAGGCGCTGGCCGAAGTCAGCGACGAGCTGGATGATATGGGCTATCGCCTGAAGATCTACGACGCATACCGTCCCCAGATGGCTGTGACCAACTTTGTGGAATGGGCGCTGGACGAGGACGACACGCGCATGAAAGAGTACTTCTATCCGGAGCTTGAGAAGGACGTACTGTTCTCGCAGGGCTACATCGCGGAACACTCAGGCCACAGCCGCGGCAGCACCGTGGACCTCACGCTGTTCGACATGAACACTGAGAAGGAAGTGGATATGGGAGGCACGTTCGACTACTTCGGCGAGCTGAGCCACCCGGACTATAAGGGCATCACCGAAGAGCAGTTTGCCAACCGCATGCTGCTGCGCGACGTGATGGTGAAGCACGGCTTCAGACCACTGCCGGAGGAGTGGTGGCACTTCACGCTGGAGGACGAGCCGTATCCCGACACGTATTTCACGTTCCCGGTCAACAGCGATTCGCTGGAATAAGTGAATAAAGCAGGCAGGAGCGCGGAGACGATGGGCGGCGCTGTGGGGGAGCGTGGCGGCGTAGACGCCGCCGCTACGGGAATCGACGCGAATAGCCACCCGTAGGGACGCCATTCATTGCGTCCGCCCGGTATATGATATGTCCGCTGAATGAACAGGACCCCTTCCCGCCCTCACGGGCCGCCTTCCCCAACGGGAAGGCGAGGGCCATGCGTCACCATTTTGCGACGTGTATCATTCAAAAACGAAAACCTTCCGTCGCCTCCGTAGGGGCGCGCCTTGGTGCGCCCGAACAACATATCGTGCGCACGGGCCTTTGGCTTTGCGAACGAATATCCCGTAGGGACGCCGTTCGTGGCGTCCGCCCGCGCGTGAGCGCACATTCTTCCGCACCACAAACGCACCTTGTGATATAGACGATGACGAAGGACCTCATCCGCCCCTCACGGGGCACCTTCCCCAGAGGGCAACACTGTCAACTTTGAACAATGGTATAACAGATCAGAGATACTCGCCGTCCGGGGTAAATGGCGGCTGATAGCCGCCGCTACGGATCACACGATCTGCGAATACAGATGCGTGAACAGCGCGGGATCGCCTTAAGTTGACGGCGTTGCCCCAGAGGGGAAGGCCAGGTCCGCCTCCGAAGCATAAAGACGATGCCTGCCGCCGCTACAGGCCACCATTATGGGCAGTCGCGACGAACTGATGCCATAGGCCGCCGCTACGAGCAATCGTTACGAACTGTTACAGGCCGCCGGCCATTGATTTTGAATTCTGAATTCTTAATTCTGAATTACAAGATTCCATGCCGCCGCGACCCACGCCAACACGCACAGGGGGCTGTCCCGTTTCGGGACAGCCCCCTGTGCGCTCAGCGCATCACAGCGCGTTGATATATTTCACGGCCTCCGTGGCGGCCATCGCGCCGTCGGCGGTAGCGGTCACCAGCTGCCGCAGGGCCTTCGTGCGGTTGTCGCCCGCGACGAATATGCCGTCGGCGTTCGTGTGGCAGTCCTCGCCGGCCTCGACGTAGCCGGAGGCGTCCAGCTTCACGAGGTTTGCAAAGTTCTGGTTTTCCGGCACGCGGCCCACGGCGATGAACAGCCCGTTCAGCTCGATCGTGCGCACTTCGCCCGTCAGCTTGTCGGTCACCTCGATGGCCTTGAGTCTCTTCTCGCTGATGAGGCGCGTCACGTTGGCGTTGTAGATGATCTCCACGTTCTCGCGCGCCTTCAGACGCTCCGCGTTCGTCTCCTCGCCGCGGAAGCTGTCGCGGCGGTGTATCAGGTAGACCTTGGCGGCGATGTCGGACAGGTACTGCGCGTCCTCCAGCGCCGTGTTGCCGCCGCCCACCACGGCGACCACCTTCCTGCGGTAGAAGTTCCCGTCGCAAGTGGCGCAGTAGGACACGCCCTTGCCGGTGAGCCGATCCTCGTCCTCGAGGCCCAGCTTGCGGTTCTCGGAGCCCGTGGCCAGTATCACGGCCTTCGCCTGATAGGCGTTCTTCGCGGTCACGACGGTCTTGACGCCCGCCTCGTCGCGTATCTCCACCGCCTTTTCGAACACGAACTCCGCGCCCAGGCCCTTCGCCTGTTCGTAGACCTTGTTGGAGAAGTCGAAGCCGGAGATATGCGCCTCGACGGGATAGTTCTCGATGTCCGGCGTGTTGAGTATCTGCCCGCCGCACGTCACGGCCTCCAGCACCAGCACGCTCTTCGCGGCGCGCCGCGCATAGATCGCCGCGGTCATGCCTGCGGGGCCGCCGCCTATGACGATGATGTCATACATGGGTGTCAGCCCTCCACCAGTTCGACGATGGCGTCCTTGGGGATCAGGCCCACGCTGCGCTTGGCCTCTGCGCCGCCCTTGAACACGACCAGGCAGGGAATGGAGGAGACCTCGTACTCCTCGGCCAGCTCGTCCTCTTCGTCGATGTCGACGGAGGCGATCTTGTAGCCCGGATCGGACGCGGCCAGCTCGTCCAGCATGGGCTTCATCGCGCGGCAGGGGCCGCACCAGCCGGCGTTGAAATCGACCAGCACCGGCACTTCGGACTTCAGGACTTCGGATTCGAAATTGGCCTTGGTGACTTCGATGATAGACATATTGCTTATCTCCTTTTCATGGTTTCGTCTCGATGTTTGCAAGTATCTTGCCCAGCAGGCCGCCCAGGCGCACCGCCTCCGCCTCGCTCAGCCCCAGACAGTCGGCCATGCGGGCAGGCACCTGCAGGGCGTCGTCCTGCAACGCCCGGCCGGCGGCGGTCAGGCTTATGATCATGCTGCGCTCGTCCCGGGGATCCCTCGCGCGCGTCAGATAGCCCTTCTGGTCGAGCCTCTTCAATATGGGCGTCAGCGTGCTGGGGTCCAGCGTCACAGCGCGGCTCAGATCCCTTGCGCTGCCACTTCCCATCTCCCAGAAGTACATCATCACGATGTACTGGGTGTAGGTCAGATCCAGCCGGTCGAGCATGGGCTGGTAGCGGCGCGTGACCTCCTTGGCGCACAGGTACAGCGGAAAGCACAGCTGGTTTTTGAGGCGCAGCGCCTGATACTTATCGTCCATGCGTCAGATCAGCGCGGCGATGTCGGCGTCGAACGCGGCGGGATCGCTCGTGGGCGGGAAGCGCTTGACCACGTTGCCCTCGCGGTCGACTAAGAACTTGGTGAAGTTCCACTTGATGTCGTTGGGCTTCTTGCAGCTGTCGCTGATCTTGGAGATCATGGCCATGGCGGCCTTGTTCTTCATGCCCTCGACCTTCTCGTCGGGCTGGGCCTGCTTCAGGAACGTGTAGAGCGGCTCCTCGTTCTCGCCGTTCACTTCGATCTTTGCCAGCTGGTCGAACTTGGTCTTGTACTTGGCGGTGCAGAACTCGTGGATCTCGCCCTCGTCACCGGGCGCCTGATGGCCGAACTGGTTGCAGGGGAAGTCCAGCACCTCGAAGCCCTGGTCGTGATACTTCTCATACAGCTTCTCAAGCGCCTCGTACTGCGGGGTGAAACCGCAGCCCGTGGCGGTGTTGACGATCAGCATGACCTTGCCCTTCAGGCTTGCCAGGTCCAACATCGCGCCCTTGCGCGCCTTGACGGTGAAATCATAGATGCTCATTGTGTCGGCCTCCTTTATTTTGTGTACAAACTAATTTTATCAAACTGAATGAGGAATGTCAAGACGCCGGCAGCTTGTTGGATGAAAAGAGTATGTAAAAATCCCCGCCCTTGCGGGTGGGGATCATGGATTTCCCGAAATCAGTCGTCGATCTTGAGGGTGTTCAGCAGATCGCTGATGGCGTCGTCGCGGTCCATGCCGGCCTGCTCGTCCACGGACGTGTCCACGGAGATGGTCACGGTCAGTATGGCCTCGACCTCGTCGTCGTCATCGTCGTCATACACGGGGGCGATGAAGGTCTGCTCGACGTTCGCGCCGTCCTCGAAGCTGTACATGAACACATCTTTGTAGCCGGCCCACTCGCCCTGCGTGACCTCGACGCCCGCGGCCTGGATCTCGGCAAAGGAATCAAGCGTGGGGAACTCCTCGTTGTCGTCCAGATCGGCCAGGTGGAGCTTGACGTAACCCTCGCCCCAGTCCGCGTTCACGAAGCCCAGCGAGATCATGTCCTCGTCGTCACCGTGGTCTTCCATATCGACCGTGAAGAGCGACTCGTCGTATGTGACCTTCAGGTCGTTGTCGGCGAACGCGGTGCCCATCAGGGCGATCATCGCCACGAGCAGCATGGCCAAAGCCTTTTTCATCGTAAGTTTCCTCCTTCAAGCGATTTGCGTCGACGCCTTTGTATCACGCCGCACATCTCGTATTATACACCATGAACGCCCTTTTTACAAGGGGCGGGACGTTGACAGCCGCAGGTTTCGGTGATATGATGGATACAGTGGAATATCATCGGCTAAAGGAGAAAGTGTACATGGCATCCTATCAACTCAACGCGTTCGCGGACGAGGCGTCCAACGCGCTGTCGGGACAGATCGCGGCGATGGCGCGCAACGGCGTGCACGGGCTGGAGATCCGCAATGTCGACGGGAAGAACGTCACGGAGCTGACCGTCGATGAAGCGCGCGCGATACGCGAAAGACTGGAGGCGGCGGGGCTGTGCGTGTGGTCGGTCGGCTCGCCGCTGGGCAAGATCGGCATAAAGGACGACTTCGAGGCGCACATGGACCTGCTCCATCACACGCTTGCGCTCGCGGAGGCGCTCGGCACGAAGCGCATACGCATGTTCTCGTTCTACATGCCCGAGGGGGACGACCCCGCGCGCTGGCGCGAGCAGGTCATGCTGCGCCTTGCGCGCATGGCGGAAGCCGCCGCGCAGCGCGGCATACTGCTCTGTCACGAAAACGAAAAGGGCATATACGGGGACATCGCCGAAAGGTGCAGGGACATCCACGAGACGGTGCCGCAGTTGAGGGGCGTATTCGACCCGGCGAACTTCGTGCAGTGCGGCCAGGTGACTTATCCCGCCTGGCAGATGCTCAGGGGATACATCGACTACATGCACGTCAAGGACGCGCTTTGGGACGGCACGGTGGTGCCCTCTGGCGAGGGCGACGGCGACGTGGCGCGCATACTCTCCGAATACCTCGCGGGGGGCGGCACGGCGCTCACGGTCGAACCGCACCTGAAGGTGTTCGAGGGGCTGTCGACGCTCGAGCATACGGGCGACGCGCGCGGCGTGGGCGGAAAGTACGTCTATCCGGACAACGACACCGCGTTCGACGCGGCGTGCGATGCGCTCAGAGCGCTGGTCGGGAGGTGAACCGGCATGGGACTGTTCGACAACCCCGAGGAGCGCGAGAGGAAGGAAAAGCTTCGTATACTGGAGGATAAGCGCATGGCCTTCCTTGAGGAGGCAACGCGCGCGGGCTTCCATCCGGAGGCCATGCTGCTGGCCGCGGGCGAGAAGAGCGAGCTGATCGGGCTGGCCAGGCAGGGCGGCGCGTATTGGCTGGTGATCGCGCCGGCGTTCGGCGCGGAGGGCGCATACAGGCTGATAAAGCGGGACGCGCTTGCGTGGGACATGGAAAAGCACTACGTCGCGCCAGAGGGCATGGGCGGCGTGATGGGCTTCGGCAAGAAGGGCGAGCTGGGCATAAGGCTCGTGATACACATGGACGACGAAGACGTGGTGCTGCCGCTGATCGCCGGCAGGAACTCCGCGCTGATGTGCCAGAGGGCCAGATCAAACCCGCTGCTCGACCCGAAGCGCCGCCGCGGCGACGCCAACGTGGTCTGGGACCTGCCGCCCATCGACAAGAGGGCGATGGAACGCCTCAAGGGCGAGCTCGAGAAGCTGCTGGCGGACGAGCGTTGAGCGGATCGCGGAAGAAGCGCCAAAAGATAAAACAGAAAGGAACGATACGATGCGTTTTACCTATATGCATCCCGCCGACCAGCTGGTCGAGATCATGACGCGCATATACCGCTACGGCATGACGACCACCTCTGGCGGCAATCTTTCGATCATGGACAGGGACGGCGACATATGGATCACGCCGTCCGGCATCGACAAGGGCAGCCTCACGCGCGACGACATGATGCAGGTCAAGCCCGACGGCACGATCATAGGCCGCCACAGGCCCAGCGTGGAGCTGCCGTTCCACAGGGAGATCTACCGCCGCCGCTCCGACCTGAAGGCGATCGTGCACGCGCACCCGCCCACGCTGGTGGCGTACAGCCTGGCGCGCGTCAACCCGGACCTGATGCTGGTGCCGGAGGACAGCGCGCGCTGCGGCCGCGTGGTCATGGCGAAGTACGCCGTGCCGGGCAGCCAGACGCTGGGCGACTACATCGCGGATTGCTTTTCCGAGGGCTATGACACCGTGATGCTCGAAAACCACGGCGTCGTGTGCGGCGGGAGCGACCTGCTGACGACGTTCGACCGGTTCGAGACCATCGAATTCGCCGCGCGCACGGGCCTGAACGCGAAGCGGCTGGGCGGCGCGAGGCGACTGACCGAGGCGCAATGCGCCGCGGCGCTCGAGACGCGCCCCGTAGGGACGCTCGCGCCCTGTGCGCCGTCGTCCGAGGAATGCGCGCTCAGGCGCGACCTTGCGCGCATGGCGCGCCGCTGCTACAACCAGAAGCTGTTCTCGTCCACGCAGGGCACGTGGTCCGCGCGGCTCTCGGACGGCGCGTTCCTGATCACGCCGGAGGACGTCGACAGGCACGAGCTGACCGACGGCGACATCGTGCGCGTGGAAGGCGGCGCGTGCGAGGCGGGGAAGACGCCCGCGCGCACGTGGGAGACGCACGCCGCGATCTACAGGGCGCATCCCGAGGTCGCCTCGGTGATCGAGGCGCATCCGCCGGCCACCGGCGGGTTCGCCGTGACGGACGCGCGGTTCGACTCGCGCACGATACCCGAAAGCTATCTGGTGCTGCGCGACGTGGCGAAGCTGCCTTTCGAAGCCGACGCGGAGGCGATCGCGCGCGCCGTGTGCAGGACGAGCCCGGTGCTGCTCATCCAGAACCGCGGCGCCGTCGTCACGGGCGTTTCGCTCATCAACGCGTTCGACAAGTTAGAGGTGCTGGACTATTCGGCGCAGGCGATACTGATGGCGCAGGACGTTGGCCCCATCGTGTTCATCAGCCCCGCCGAGGTCAGGGAGATCGAGGACGCCTTCCACATGAACGACTGACGCATACCGGGGAGGACGACGATATGATACCGAAGACGATATTGCGCGATGCGCTCGCCCGCGCGCTTTCGCAGGGCGGCGACTTCGCCGAGATATTCTGCCAGGACAGGCGCTCCAATGTGCTGGTGCTGTTGGACGGACGCCTGACGGACGCCGTGACGGGCCGCCTGCACGGCGCGGGCATACGCGTGTACAACGGCCTGAACTCCGTCTACGTACACACGAACGACACCTCGCGCGAGGGGCTCCTGCGCGCAGCGCAGAAGGCGGCCGACGCCGTGGGCGCAAAGCCCGAGGTCCCGGACATCGCGCTGGTGGGCTCGATCGCCCCGAACCGCCACGCCGTGCGCGCGCTGCCCATGGACGTGCCAGGCGCGAAGAAGGCCGCGCTGCTCGCGCGCGCCAGCGCCGCGGCGCGCGGCGTGTCCGCAGAGATCGCGCAGGTGAGCGCCTCGCTGCGCACGTCCGAGACGGACGTACTGATCGCCAATTCTGAAGGGCTGTGCGTTGAGGACGCGCGCGTGTACACGCGCTTTGCCGTGTCCGCCGTGGCGGCGGGCGGCGGCGAGAACCAGACGGGGTCTGAAAGCCCCGGCGCGCTGATGGGCTTCGAGCTGTTCGACGGCCGCGTGGACGTCGAGGCGCGCGCGCGGCAGGCGGCCGAGCGCGCCGTGACGATGCTGCACGCCGAGCCGTGCCCCGCCGGCGTGATGCCGGTGGTGATCGACGGCGGCTTTGGCGGCGTGATATTCCACGAGGCGTGCGGCCATTCGCTCGAAGCGGCGGCGGTGGCTTTCGGCAATTCCGAATTCTGCGGGAAGCTGGGGCAGCAGATCGCCTCGGAAAAGGTGACTGCGGTGGACGACGGCACGATCGCAAACGAGTGGGGCTCGCTCAACATAGACGACGAGGGCAACCCGACCACGCGCCTTGTGCTGATCGAAAACGGCATACTGAAGAACTACATGGTCGACCGGCTGAACGGGCGGCGCATGGGCCTGCCCTCCACGGGCAGCGGGCGCAGGCAGGACTACACGTTCGCGCCGACCTCGCGCATGCGCAACACGACGATCGAGCCCGGCACGGACGACGAGGCGGAGATCATCGCAAGCTGCGGCGACGGCCTCTACGCCAAGGTCATGGGCGGCGGCTCCGTCAACCCCGTCACGGGCGAGTTCAACTTCGCCGTGTCCGAGGGCTATCTGATACGCGGCGGGCGCATAGACAGGCCCGTGCGCGGCGCGATGCTGATCGGCCGCGGCGCGGAGGTGCTCAGGAAGATCGACCGCGTGGGCAGGAACATGTGGATGGCGCAGGGCATGTGCGGCGCGTCCAGCGGCTCCATACCCACGAACGTGGGTCAGCCCATGATCCGCGTGACCGACATCACGGTAGGGGGGCGTTGACCTATGCAGACGAATGCGTTTATCGAGAAACTGTTCGCACGCGCAAAGGAAGCCGGCTTCACCGCGTGCGAGGCCTTCGTATCCGAATCGGAGAGCTTTTCCGCGGGCGTGTTCAAGGGAGAGCTGATCAGCTATGAGTCCGAGGACCGCTTCGGCCTGGGCTTCCGCGGCCTGTACAACGGGAAGATGGGCTACGCCTCCACGCAGGTGCTGGACGACGACGCCATAGAGCTCCTGGTCGGGGGCGCGAAGGAGAACGCCTCGCTGATCGAGGACGAGGACCGACAGTTCCTCCATCCCGGCGGGGACGATTACGCGCGGATCGACAGCTGGAACGACGGGCTCGAGCAGATCACGGCGGCCGAAAAGATCGCCATGGCGCGCGCGCTCGAGGAAAAGGCGCTTGGGCAGGACGGGCGCATCGAGCAGACGGACGGATGCCAGGTGTTCTCCTCCGCGGGCACGACGACCATCGTGAACACGCTGGGCCTGAACGTGACGGCGCGCGGCAACCTGCTGGGCGGCTATGTCGCCCCGACGGCGCGCGACGGCGAGCGCGTGGGCTCCGGCTATTCGCTGTTTGCCGCGGTGAAGCCCGAGGATATCGACCTGGAAAAGACCGCGAAGGAGGCGGCGGAGCGCGCGATCGCATCCATGTACGGCGACAGCGTGCCCTCCGGGCACATGCGCGCGCTGATACGCCCCGAGGCGGCGGCGGAGCTGCTGGCGACGTTCTCCGGCGTGTTCTCCGCGGACGCGGCGCAAAAGGGGCTGTCGCTTCTGAAAGGGCGCGAGGGCGAACAGGTCGCGGCGAAGTGCGTCACGCTGGTGGATGACCCGCATCGCGCGGACAGCGCGGCGTCCTCTCCGTTCGACGGCGAGGGCGTGGCTACCGCGCGGCACGACATCATCAAGGACGGCGTGCTGGTGACGCTTCTGCACAACCTGAAGACGGCGAACAAGCAGGGCGTGAAGACCACGGCCAACGCGACGCGCAGCTATAATTCGACGGTGGGCATCGCGCCGACGAACTTCTTCATACAGCCCGGCGCATGCGCCGAGGAGGAACTGCTCGCGGCGCTGGGAGACGGGCTGATCATCACGGACGTCGAGGGCCTGCACGCGGGCGCCAACGCCATCTCCGGCGACTTCTCGCTGAGCGCGAAGGGCCACAGGGTCGAGGGCGGGCGCGTGGTCGCGCCGGTCAAGCAGATCACGGTGGCGGGCAACTTCTTCGCACTGCTCAAGGACGTCGAGGCGGTGGGCGCGGACCTTCGGTTCGGCTATCCCGGCGGCAGCTGGTTCGGAAGCCCCACGCTGCTTGTGCGCGCGCTGTCCGTGGCGGGCAAGGACGCGGAGGACTGACGGCATGAAGATACTGCTGATCCGCCACGGCGAGCCGGACTATTCGATCGATTCCCTGACGCCCAAGGGCTGGCGCGAGGCCGAGCTGCTTGCGGACCGCCTGTGCCGCATGGACATAGACGGGTTCTACCTCTCGCCGCTTGGCCGCGCGCAGGACACGGCGCGCGAGACGCTGAGGCGTCTGGGGCGGAAGGCGGAGACGCTCGCGTGGCTTGCGGAGTTCCGCGGACAGTTTACGGACCCGGAGACCGGAAAAAGGCGCTATGCGTGGGACCTGAAGCCGCAGTATTGGACCAGGCACGAGGAATTGTACGATCCGAAGCGCTGGATCGAGAACGAGGCCTATGCCTCCGGCGATTCCGCAGGGATCTACAGGGAGACGGCGGAAGGACTCGACAGCCTGCTCGCCCGCTACGGCTATGCGCGCGACGGCGTGCTCTACCGCACGGAAGCAAACACGGACCGCACCATCGCGCTGTTCTGCCACTTCGGCGTGGCGATGAACATGCTGGCCCACCTGACGGGCATGGCGATGGTGCCCATGATGCACGCGTTCCTGATGCCGCCCTCCTCCGTGACGACGCTGATCACCGAGGAACGCGAGAAGGGCCAGGTGTTCTTCCGCTGCTGGGGCCTGGGCGACACCTCGCACCTGTACGCCGCGAACGAGCCCGTTTCGCAGATGGGCCTGTTCCACGAGGTGTACGGAAGGGACGAGGGCATGGGGGCGAAGGCGGAGTAGAGGATCAATTCGGAATTTGGAATTCGGAATTCGGAATCAAAAGCCGGCGGCTTCGGGGCGAAGCTGTCGGCTTTGTCTTTAGTGATCGAGAAGGGGGCCGTAGGGACGCCAAGCGTCCCGATCGACCGCTGGGCGACAAGCGTCCCGATCGGCGTTCAAACATCGAACACGTCGTAGGGACACCCCGTGGGGCGTCCGCGTGGTCCCGTCGACCGATGCGCAGCAAGCATTCCGATCGACGTTCACGCATCGAACGCACCGTAGGGACGCCATTCATGGCGTCCGCCCGTCGCCATTCCCGCGACGGCGCAGGGCAAGGAAAACATACAAGGCGGAGAAGCCTCCTTCAGGCTTCTCCGCCCTGTCCTTCCGGTCCCATATCGCCCCGCTGTGCCTCCGCCGCCCTGCGCACATCCTCCGGGCATAGTGGCAGCTTCCACGCGTAGGGCGAATCGTGTACGTACCTCTCCGCCTCTTCGAACGCCTCCTCCGCCTGCGCGTATCTCCCGCCCATGGCGCACACCCTTCCCAGAAACAGCCAGGCGTCGAACCGTGCTTCGCGGTAGCGCATCGCCTCGTCGTGCCGTTCGCACAGCTCGATGGCGCGGCGCACACAGTCCTCCGCCGCCTCGAACTGCCCCATGGCGATGCGTATCGGCGCGCCCTGTTCGACCAGATGCTCCACGATGGCCAAGTCCGAGTCCGGCGCCGCGAACGCGAGCGCGTCCGCCTCGTTGAGCAGCGCTCCCGCCGCGTCGATATCGCCGTCCATCGCACGGCACATGGCGGTGATGCAGGCGTACTGATAGCGCTCGTAGTCGCCGTGCTCCGTGTGCTTCAATACCAGCGGACGGGCCTCCTCGATCAGCCTGCGCGCCTGCGGCCTGTCCATATCGGCGTTCAGCAGCGTGGTCGCCTTGTCGAGAAGGCACGAGATCAACTGCTTTTTCGCGTCGGGATGTGTCGACAGCCGCGCGGCGGCGATGGCCTTGCCCTCGTGGCGCAGGCATCGTTTGAAGTATTCATCCCGCCCCGTGTTGTTGAGTATGACCGCTGCCGCCCTGTGGAAGGCCGAGAGGTAATAGGCGCTGGGGTGCCTCAGCAGGAAGCGCTTCATCTCCTTGAGTATCTCCATGGCGCCTTCCGGATCATAGAGCCTTGCGCGCAGGTAGGCGGCGTTCTCGTAGAGCCTGAGTATGCTGTCGCCGTCGAGGAAGCGCGGATCCTCCAACAGGTCGAGCATTTGGAACAGCACGTCGGCATCCTGATCCACGGGCGCGTCCATGAGCAGCCTGTACTTGAGCCGCTGCGACGCCTCCGTGGTCCGCGTGGCATGGCGCACCAGCTGCTCCGCGAGGCGCAGCAGGCGATAGAGGCTCGCGTAGTCCTCGGGGAACTGCTTGCTGCCGTCGTGCCGCCTGCCCGCGGGGCGTATCATGTCGTAGAGGCGGCGCATCATGCCGTCGGCGGCTTCCTCCATCGCCCCGGTCCACGGCCAGGCGCGCACGTATTCCCGCATCACGGCGTGCAGTCGGATCGTGCGGCCTTCGCGGATCACCCAGCCGGAGGCCTGCAGATCGTTGACGACGTCGAGAGAGGGCAGGCCGGAAAGCTGCTTGAACAGGCCTCCGTCTATGCCGGGCGCGTCGACCATGCCCAAGAGCTTCATGCACAGCCTGTCCTGCTCCGAGAAGCGGTCCGCCTCGACCAGCCGGTCCAGTATCGCGTCGAGCGTGCCGCGGAATGCCGTATGGTCCCTGACATGATCGATGCGCTCGGCGGAAAGACCCGCCAGGCCGTTCTCGGCGACGATGCCCTCCGCCTGCCGCATGTCGAGGAAGCTGTTGGCGACCTGCCGCGCGATCAGCTCGCACAGCAGCGTATGCCCCTGTATCGCGGCGACGATGGAGAGGAAGCGGGCGCGGTCCGCGTCGTCCGACAGCTCGCAGTGCGCGTGGTGCTCGAACAGCCTGGCCAGGTCGTCAGCGGGCATCTCGCTAAGCACCATCGAGGGGAACAGGCCCGAAGGCGTGTCCGCGCGCGATATCAGCAATATCGTCCAGCCGACCCCGCGCAATGGCTCCAGCCGGTCGACGTGCGCCGGGTCGAAGTCATCCAGCACCAGTATGATGCGCTGCTCCTGCGCCAGCGTGCGCAGCGCTTCGAGCTTCCGCGCGAGGTAGTCCCCGGCGCGCTCCTCCCGCATCCTGCGGACCGTGTTGACCTGCACCAGCGCGTCGTCCGCGACGGCCGCGGCAGGGTCGCCCCTGTCGTAGAGCCACAGGCGCGCGTCCCAGTCGCCGGCGTGTTCTGTCAGATACCGCCGCGCCAGCGTGCTCTTGCCTATGCCGCCCACGCCCCAAAGGCATGCGACCTGCCCTTCCGCACGGCGGAGCATGTCGCCGAGCGCGGCGAGCTCCGCCTGTCGGCCGAAGAAGGCATCGGGCCTCTGTATGGGCGTGGAGCATATCCAGGGCTTCGCCTCGTCCGACAGCGCCAGTATGTCCTCCAGCTGCGCGATGGCGTCGTCGGCGCACTGGTAGCGGTCGGCGTGATAGCTGGCCAGCGTCCTGTGGAAAAACGTCGTCAGCGCCGGGAACAGCGCGTCCCGGTACGTGCGGTCGGCATAGGCCATGCGGGCATAGTCATAGGCCGCGGACGCATCGCAGTCGAAAGGGTCCGGCGTCCTGTGCCACAGGGCAAAAAACAGCACGGCGCCCAGACTGTAGATATCGGTGTGCCTCCCGATCTGGCGCAGCCGGCCCGCCTGCTGCTCGAGCGGGGCGTAGCCCCTTGTATAGGAGGCGCGCAGTGCGGAGGGATCGTTCGAGCGTATCGCCTGCGCCAGCGCCTCCGCGGAGATCATGGAATCGAAGTCGAAGAGCTGTACGGAATCGCGGGAGCCCTTCAGCGTGAGTATGTTCTCGGGCTTCAGGTCCAGATAAAGGTATCCCGCCTCGTGTATGCGCTTCAGCGCCCGCGCCGTGCCGAGTGTCAGCGATATGCACTCGTGCAGCGTGTCGCCCTGATGCGCCGCGAACGTGCTTCCGTCGACATACACCGAAACGGTGTAGACCGTGCCGTTGGCTTCGTATATATCCGCGGAGTACGCCACCGCGTTCGCAAGTCCGTCCGTCGCCGCAAGCGCGTGGTTCTTCCGATAGGCGTCGACCATGCGCGCCTTCGCCAGCGAGAACGCCCCGGCGTCCTTTTCCGCCGCCTTCAGCGCGCCTTGCTCGTCTCGCGCGATTTGGAGCGCGTGGGGATAGCATTCCTTTATGCGCACCAGCTTGCGGTTGCCCAGGTTGTCGGCATACGAGGCGTCGTACACGATGCACGAGCCGCCCCGGCCGATCTCGCGGCTTAGCGTGTATTCGGCGTATCCCGTCCTCGCCGACAGCTTCAGCGCCGTGCCCGGGGGCAGTGCGCTCCTTCCATCCATGGCCTTCACTCCTTGAACCGGTCCATACGCATGATATCCCGGCCGACGCGCCTTCTGGATTTACGGGTGCGCCTCAAGCGTCCCGGCCAGCAGCTCGTTGAATATGTATCGGAACAGGAACAGCGGCTCTTCGTCCCTGGCGGCGTAGAAAAAGATCCAGTCGTACGGGTTGCCCACGTAGAGCTCCGGATAGCCTGCGTCGACCAGAAAGCGGTCCGTCTCGGCCATGCAGCGCGCCGCGTCGCCGGGGTCGGCCGCGTAGCTTCCCCTTTCGACGGCCCTGCGCGCCCAGAAGGCATAGAAGGTGAGCAGCACCAGCCACTTGCGCACGCGCTCATAGGACACCTTATCGCCCCGCAGTATCTTGTCGATGCCCTGCCTGTCCGGGAACGAGTCCCGCGCAGCGTCGTGCAGATGTGCAAGCATCGGCTTGAGGGAGCGGTCCGTCTCCAGACGCTTGACGGAGCCCTTGTCCAGCTGGAATATGGCCAGGCAGGCGTCCCACGGCTTCAGGCCCTCTTGTCCGGCGCGCAGCGCGCTCTTCCGCCCCGTGGCGGCGTCGTTCAGCAGCGAGGGCAATGCCTCCCGCTCGCGCAGCAGAAGGCCGTCCGGGCCTGCGACGATGCCCCACAGCCGGCGTATGCTTTCACAGGCCGTCACGTTGCTGCCGACGAATTTGCCGATGTTCGCCCTGAGCCAGGCCGCCATCTCCTCCTTTGTCGAAAGGCCGTTGAGCGCCGCGATGATCGAGCCGGTATAGACGACCTCGCCGTCACCCGCGCCGGGCTGCGGCGCGTCGCGCAGCAGATCCCGCGCGTCGGTCCATGTGAGGCCGTTGTTCAGGCAAAAGTAGTACACCGCTTCCTCGACCAGGTGGCAGTTGAAGCTGCGCTCCCTGGTATAAAAGCGCCGGAAGAAGTCGTCCGTGCCGTCTCCGTCCAGCCCGAACGCGAAGCAGATCTGGAACACCGTCTCGCGCCGTACCGGCTGCCCGTCGAACCATTTGCGCACCTCGCGCGGCGCCTCCATGCCGGCGTCGGCAAACGCGGCGCGTATGAACAAGGCCTTTTCCCCGGCATCCGATATGTCGCCCTGATAGCCGCGCTCCACGAGGAACGCGTCCATCGCCTGAGAAAAAGGCCTGAAGAGCTGCGCCGTCTGCCGTAGCTCTTCGATGAAGTCGTCGTCCTCCCAGGAGATCTCGTCCAGGGACTTTGTCAAACGGGCCGTGTAGGCGGGCGTATCGTTCATGGTATACCTCCTGTACGAGCGCGCCGCCATCGAGCATGGCCGCGCATGGAACACATCGGGTGGATATGGGAATGATGAGATGATGGCATATCTCAGGTGGAAAAGCAAGCAGGCGAGGGCGCTGCCGTCTGCGCCTTTCTTCGATAGTATGATGTATGCCCGTCCCTGCGTCTAAATCTCCGTCATTCCCCCCGCGCACGCGCCGGAACGCGCGCAAGTATATATTCCTCTGCCTGCTTCAGGTCCTCCGCTTTTGCATAGACCTGGAACTTGCCGCCGGGCATGCTCAGGTCGATCATGTTCCATTGCGGATAGACCTTCACGCGGGTGACGGCGGCGAACGGCGCGTTCGACACCTCCGTGAGCGTGGGGCGGCGGCCGCGGCGGCCGCCGCCCATGGCTGCGCCGGCGATGGACGCGGCCTTCATGCCCGCGTCCATCGCGCCGACCAGCTTTTCCGGCCAGACCAGCTCGATGCCGTCGTCGCGCATGGCGAAGTGTATGCGGTGATTCCCGCCCTTGATCCCCGCGGCGATGTAGAAGCCGACGATGTATAAAAGCGACATTGCGGCGCCCATGATGAGCCCGATCGCCAGAACGCCCGCGGGCATGCCGCGAAACCCGCCTTCCATGAATGCAAGGAAAGCGGAACCAAGCACCGATATGCCCGCGAATATCAGCGCGTTGACCTTGAGCAGCGTGTAGAGCATGGACTTGTTTTCATACATGTCCATGTCGTAGTACCATCGGTATACCCCGTCCGGGCCAATGGTCATACTGTCGGTAAAGCGATCGTCCATCCGGGATCCCTCCTTCGTGCGGCCGGCTTCCTTACAGATCGAATATGCCGCCCTCCAGCGCGCTGCGCGCCGCGAGTATGTAGCGGCTGGTGTCCAGCGGATCCACGCCGCGCCTCGGCGCCGTCGCGCCCAGCTCCAGCGGGCAGTCGCGGTAGCCGTGCAGGCGCACGCTCATGCCGCCGCGCCCGCCGGTCGCCTGCGCGAGCTTCGTGGGGTAGTCCAGACTCTCGGACACGGGCACCAGCGCGGTCATTGCGGCGAAGTCGTCGCCGGACTGCACCTCCGTGACCTCGCCGCGCATGGCGACGACGTCGCTCATGATGCGGCCCGTGTGCTCCGGCGGCACGCGCAGGCGCATCTCGAGCACGGGTTCTAAAAGCACGCTGCCGCCCGCGCGCAGTCCGTCCTGTATGCCCCAGGGCGTGGCGACGATGAAGTCCAGCGGGTGCGTGTGGAACTGGTGGTGGCTGCCGCCGACCAGCGTGATGTCCACGTCCGTCACGGGCCAGCCCAGCCGCCCCTGCGAAAGCGCCAGCGGCAGCGCCTGCTCGACCTGGTGCTGGTAGCGGGGCAGTATCTCGCGCCCGGGCACCTCTGACCGGAACGTCACGCCGCTGCCGCGCGGTGCGGGGCGCAGCACGAAGTGCAGTATCGCCCAGCACGGCTTGGGCATGGTGTAGGCGCAGAAGCCCTCCGCGGCGCGGGCGATGGTCTCCCTGTATATGACCGTCGGGTCGGCAAAGCGCGCGCTCAGGCCGAAGCGCGTCTTCAGCGCATCCTCTAATATCTCAAGCTGTATGGCGCCCATGGCGTCCATGTGCAGCTCGCCCGTGGACTGCACGAAGCGCGCCTGCAGCAGCGGGTCCTCGTCCGAAAGCGTGCGGCACGCCTCGGCCAGCGCGGTGCGCTGCGCGGGATCCTCCGGCTCGACGCGCACCGTCGTGAGCGGCGTGCGCAGCGCGCCGGGCCGCACCTTGCGCGGCAGCAGCTTCGGGTCGCCCAGCACGTGGCCGATCTTCATCTGCCCCGTGCCGAACACAATGCCGATCTCGCCGGCGGACAGGCTTCCGGCGTCGCGTCCATCCACGCCCCTGATCTGCGTGATCTTGCTTTCGACGCTGGCCGGTTCGCCCGTCAGCGGGTCTATGCGACCGGGCAGCGTCACGCCCGCGCGGTTTTCGAGCCGGCCGCCGAACAGGCGCACCCAGAGGCCCTTGCCGAGCAGCCTGTCGTACGTCGTGGCGAAAGCAACGCCGCACAGGCGCTGTTCGGACGTGTCGGGCGGGGGCAGGAAGTCGACTATGCCGTCCAGCACGCCCTCTATGCCGAGCCCGCGCAGCGCCGAGCCCGTCAGCACCGGGAATACGTCGCCGCGCCGCGCCATATCGGGCAGCATCTTCGTCAGCGCCGCTTCGCCGGGCATGTCGCCCTC
>SVGK01000230.1 GCA_015056395.1 Clostridiales bacterium | reverse complement strand
TGCCGCGCCCACCTATCAGGAGTACGAGTATATCAACATTTCGCCCACCTCGTCCCACGCGGACTACTCTTCGATAGGCGATTACATCTTCCGCAACAACACCGTCATCACGGTGGAGACCTACACGGGCGCGGAGATCGCCGTGAAGGACCTGGGCGGAAAGAACATAGGCGTGTTGAGCATCGACACCGAGTGGGGCCAGTCCGCGGGCGACGCCATGGAGGCCAACATCGCGGCGGTGGGCGGCAACTTCGTGCTGCGCCAGGAGGTCTCGACCGAGGCCGTCGACTTTGCGACCGAGATCGCCAACTTCAAGGCGGCTGATGTCGACGTGATCATGGTGGCCGGCATGTACGGCACGCTCGCACCGTTTGCCGTGGCGTGCAAGAACTCCGACTACGACGTGCGCTTGGTGGGCTGCTCCAACGCCTACACTGAAAACCTGCTCTCCATCGCCGGCGACGCGGCCGAGGGCATCTGCGCGCCCGTCTCCTTCTTCTCCGGAAGCCCGGACGAGAAGATCCAGGAATATGTCAAGGCCTACACTGACGCCTACGGCTCCGCGCCTTCCTCTCTGACCACGCAGGCCTACGACTCCGTGGGCATACTGCTTGAGGCCATGGAGCGCGCCGGCAAGCTCGACCGCGCGGCCATCAAGGACGAGATGTACAACACCGAGTACGACGGCATGTCCGGCTACACCACCTTCGACGAGATCGGCGACGCCCAGAAGGTGTTCACCAAGATCATCGTCAAGGACGGCGCCTTCCAGCTGGCGGACTTCTGATGATCATCCATAGGGACTGAACGATGGGGGAGGCGACACCTCCCCCAATTTTCCGACCATCAACATCATGGAAAGGAGTACGTCCGCGCAGGCCCGCAAGGCCGCCGGACGACCGATCCACCATGCAGACTTTATTAGGCGCCCTGATCAACGGCCTTGCCCTGGGCATGGCCTATGCGCTGATCGCCGTGGGCTATTCCATGGTGTTCGGCGTGCTCAGGCTGATCAACTTCTCCCACGGTTCCGTGTATGCCTTTGGCGCGTACATGGTCTATTTCTTCGTCTCCCTGAAGGTGGGGCTCTTCCCGTCGATACTGATCGCGATACTGCTCTCGGGGCTGCTCGCGCTGGGCATAGACAAGGTGGCGCTCGAGCCGCTGCGCAAGAAGAAGTCCATACCGATCGCAACGCTGATCACGACGATAGGCATGTCGTTCATCATAACGAATACGCTTTCCATCGATTATATATTCGGCAGCGAGAAGCATGGCTTCCCCTCGCTCAACCTGTTCGGCAGCCTCATGATCGGCAACATCACGATACAGTCGAGCCAGGTCATCATGCTGATCGTCGCCGTGATACTCATGCTGGCGCTCACGTTCATCGTGCAGCGCACGAAGGTGGGCCTGGCCATGCGCGCCATCGAGCAAAACAGCAAGGCCGCGAGCCTCATGGGCATCAATGTCAACTTTGTCATATCCTTCACGTTCTTCATAGGCGGTGCGTGCGCGGCGATCGCCGGCGCGCTGATCGCGGGCTATTACGGCATCATATCGCCGGGCATGGGTTCGACCATAGGCCTGAAGGCGTTCGCCGCCGCGGTCGTGGGCGGCATAGGCGTGCTGCACGGCGCGGTGGTGGGCGGCCTTGTGGTCGGCGTCGCGGAGTGCCTTGCGGCGCAGTACCTGGGCAGCAACGTCCGCGACCCCATGGCGTTCGTGATACTCATATTGATCCTGATCATCCGTCCCACGGGTTTCTTCGGGAAGAAAGGCATTACGAAGGTGTGACGCGATGAAGAACAAAGGACTGTTGCATTCCTTCGAGCGCGCGGTCGACCGCTTCAAGTGGCCGCTCGCTGTGGCGCTTGCGGCGCTTTTGATCTACACGCCGCGGTTCGCTTTCATGACGCCCGCCAACATGCGCATCGCCATAATGATACTGATCTATGCGATGCTGGGCATGGGCCTCAATGTGCTGATCGGCTATACGGGCCTCGTTTCGCTGGGGCACGCGGGCTTCTACGGCATAGGCGCGTATACCTGCGCGCTCCTGATGACCAAGCTCGACTGGCCGTTCTGGCCTGCGCTGCTTGCGGCGGGCTGCATGGCCGCCGTGGTGGGCCTGCTGCTGGGGCTTCCGACGCTGCGCCTGTCAGGCACGTATCTTTCGATCGTCACGCTTGGCTTCTGCGAGATCGTCCAGATGATATTGAAGCAGTGGGAGCCCGTGACGAACGGCAACTACGGCATACGCAATATACCCAAGCCCCTGCTGTTCGGGCTGAAGCTCGATATGAAGAACGGCGGGCTGTTCTATCTGACGCTGGCGCTGGTGGTGCTCACGGCGCTGGCCTGCATGGCGATCAGGAATTCCAAGGTCGGCCGCGCGTTCCTGGCGATCAAGGACGACGAGCTGGCCGCGACCATGATGGGCGTGCGCACGGCGCGCTACAAGATACTCGCGTTCGTCATCTCAGCATTCATCACGGGGCTTGGCGGCGGCGTGTACTGCGTGGTGGCCAACGGCTACATCGAGCCCACCAGCTTTGTGTTCAACACATCCGTGATGATACTGAGCGTGGTCATCGTGGGCGGACTGGGCACGATACGCGGCATGGTGTTCGGCTCCGCGCTTTTGTGGCTGTTCCCGCAGGTGTTCCGCTTCCTGAACGAGTGGCGCTTCGTGATCTACGGCGTGCTGCTGGTGGTGATGATGCAGTTCCGCCCGCAGGGCGCGCTGGGCTGGCGGTCGACGCTTCCGTACAGGTTCTCGCGCCGCGCCCGCAGGATGATACAGGACAAGGGCCTCAAAGACCCGGGGAAGGAGGCTTGACCATGGCGGACTTCCTGTATGTCAGTGGCATCACGATGGAATTCGGCGGCCTGACCGCCGTGGACGACGTGAGCTTCCACGTGGACAAGGGCGAGATCGTATCGCTGATAGGCCCCAACGGAGCGGGCAAGACCACGGTGTTCAACATGCTGACGGGCGTTTACAGCATCACGGCGGGGGAGATGTCCTTTCAGGGCGAACGGCTGAACGAGAGGACGCCGCAGGACATCGTGAAGCTGGGCATATCGCGCACGTTCCAGAACCTGCGCCTGTTCCCGAACATGCGCGTGATCGAGAACGTCATGCTGGGCATGCACATACACACGAAGTACAGCTTCTTTGAAGGACTGCTGCGGCTGCCGTCGTTCAGGCGTGAAGAGGACGAGAAGGCCGTGCGCGCTCTGGAGATACTGGACTCGATCGGCATGGCGTGGGCCGCCGACGACTACGCCGGCAGCCTGCCCTACGGCGACCAGCGCAAGGTCGAGATCGCACGCGCGATGGCCACGGACGCAAAGCTTCTGCTGCTGGACGAGCCGGCGGCGGGCATGAACCCCGCGGAGAGCCGCGACCTTCTGACGTTCATACGTCACCTGAAGGACATCGGCTATACGGTGCTTCTGATCGAGCACGATATGAACGTGGTCATGAACATATCCGACCGCATATACGTGCTGGACCACGGCCGCCGCATCGCGGAGGGCCTGCCGGACGAGATCGCCGCGAATCAGGACGTCATCGACGCCTATCTGGGAGGGGAGCGCAAGAGCCATGCTTGAGATCAAGGACCTGGTGGTCTCCTACGGCCCCATAAACGCGCTGAAGGGCATATCGCTCACGGTGAAGGAGCGTGAGATCGTCACGCTGATCGGCTCGAACGGCGCGGGCAAGTCGACCACGCTTTCGGCGATCACCGGCACGGTCAGGGCGCAGTCCGGCAGCATCGCGTTCCTGGGCGAGGACATCACCAATATGGCGCCGCACAGGATCGTTGCGAAGGGCGTGGGCATATCGCCCGAGGGGCGCGAGGTCTTTCCCGCGCTGACGGTCGAGGAGAACCTTCGCCTGGGCGCGTATACGCGCACGGACAAGGGCGGCATACAGTCGAGCTACGACCGCGTGTACGAGCTGTTCCCGCGCCTGAAGGAGCGCATGCGACAGACAGCGGGCACGCTGTCCGGCGGCGAGCAGCAGATGCTGGCCATAGGCCGCGCGCTGATGAGCGAGCCCAGGCTCCTTCTTCTGGACGAGCCCAGCATGGGCCTGGCGCCGAACCTCGTGGTGATGATATTCGACCTGATCGAGTCGATCAACAAACAGGGCACGACGATACTTCTGATCGAACAGAACGCGAACATGGCGCTCTCCGTGGCGCACAGGGCCTATGTGCTGGAGACGGGCACCATCGCCATAGAGGGCAGGGCCGAAGCGCTTGCGAACGACCCGCGCGTGATCGCCGCATACCTGGGCGGCAAGGGCGCGGCGGAGCGCGACGCGTGAGATGCATATCGTGACGAAAGGAGATGGTCGTGATGGCAAACGAGAACGATATCGAGAACAGCTTCGACAAGACGATCATATCTCTGGACGCCTTCAAACAGAGCAAGAAGCAGGCGGAGAAGATGCTCGACGAGGACTCGCCCGACCAGATCGAACAGATGCTGAAGAAGCTTGAGGACAAACTGAGGAGCATTCCGAACATCGGGGACAAGCTTGCGGCCATACCGGTGTTCGTGTCGATGATACGAAGCTATGTCCGCAAGGAGTACACCGTGCTTCCCGTGTCGTCCGCCGTGGCGATACTGGCCGCGCTTCTGTATTTCCTCTCGCCCGTGGACCTG
>SVGK01000229.1 GCA_015056395.1 Clostridiales bacterium | reverse complement strand
GCGGCGAGACCGAGGACGCCGCGGACGAGCGCTGCATCGTATGCCCCACATGCGGGCGGCGCATATATCCGCGCATCATACCCGCGGTGATCGTGGGCGTGACCGACGGCGACAGGCTGCTGCTCACGCGCTACAATCGGCCGGGCGCGTACCACGCGCTGGTGGCGGGCTTCACCGAGATCGGCGAGACGCTCGAGGAGACGGTGCGGCGCGAGGTAAAGGAGGAGACGGGCCTGGACGTGGAGCACGTGCGCTACTACAAGAGCCAGCCGTGGGGCATCGTGGACGACCTGCTGGCGGGCTTCTTCTGCGATGTCACGGGCGACACGGAGATACGCATGGACGACAGGGAGCTCAAGGAGGCCGTGTGGACCCGCCGCGAGGACATCGACGGCCAGCCGGACAACTTCAGCCTGACCAACGAGATGATGATGCTCTTCAAGGCGGGGCTCGAGCCGAAGTGGCGTCCTGAGAGCTGGATGGGATTCAAAACATGACGGAAGGGGAAACCGGGAGAGGGACATGAACGGACAGTACAAATGGGAACTGCACGCGCACACACGGCAATCCAGCAAGTGCGGCTGGATGGACGCGGAGGACGTCGTAAAGGAGCACATCAAGGCGGGCTACGACGGCATGGTCATCACCGACCATTACAACAACGCCAACATCGAGCGCTTCTACGGCACGCCGCTGGAGCAGGCGCAGGTCTGGACGGGCGGCTGGCGCGCGGCGCGCGCGGCGGCGGAGGGCACGGGCCTCACCGTGCTATTCGGCCTGGAGGCGCGCCTGCAGGACAACGACAACGACTATCTGATATTCGGCGTGGAGCCGCGCTTCGTGCTTGAGAACCCGCAGCTCAACTTCCTGACGCTCAAGGAGCTGCACGCGCTCTGCCACGCGCACGGCGCGGTGATGATACAGGCGCATCCGAACCGCAAAGGCTGTTCGCCCGCGCCCTGGCAGGATGTGGACGGCTACGAGGTGCTGAACGGCAACCTGCGCCACGACAACCACAACGATCTGACGGAGGCGATCGCGCAGGCGCATCCTGAGCTGATCTATACCGCGGGCAGTGACTATCACCGCGTGGAGGACGTGGGCACGGCGCCGGTCTATACCGACAGGCAGATACGGACGGGGCGCGACCTGGTACGCTGCCTCAGGGAAGGCGCGTTCCGTTGGGACACATGATGACGGGCTTTGCGTTCCTTGAGACGGACGACTTGCGCGGGGAAGAGCTCGCGCTGCGGCTTGAGAGCGCGCGCGGGGCGCAGCCGGAGAAGCGCTGGCTGCCGGCATACTACTTCGATATCTGCCTTCCGGACGGCACGAGGATCGGCCGCTGCGACCTGAGGATCGGCCACAACGACAAGACCTTCATCGGCGGGAACATCGGCTATACGGTCTTTCCGCCTTACCGCGGGCATCATTACGCGGCGAAGGCCTGCGCGCTTCTGTTCAGACAGGCGCTGAAGCACGGCATGGACCATGTGATCGTCACGTGCGCGCCGGAGAACGCGGCCTCCGCCAGGACCTGTGAACTGGCCGGGGGAAGGTATATGGGGCTTTACGACATACCCTCGGACAACGAGATGTACGCCGAGGGCAAACGGAAGGTCATGGTATACCGCTTCGAGCTGGAAGGATATGAATGAACGACGGGGGAGGACGAAAGGTCATGGAAAGGACGGCTATGAAGGACAGGTGGAACATGTGGGTCGTCGCGGCGATATCGCTGATATTCGGGTTGGCGCTCTTGTTCTATCCGGGCATCACGCGCGGCGCAGTGATCAGCTTCTCGGGCATCGCGCTGATCGTCGTGGGGCTGATACAGTGCCTGCGCTACGTGCTGCGCAAGAGCCCGTACCGCGCGCACGACTGGGATCTGGGCGTGGGGCTGACGATGCTCTCCACGGGCATACTGATGATCGTGTTCATGGACGTGCTGCTGGACGTGATATTCATCGCGCTGGGCATAGCCATATGCGTAGGTGGCATCGCAAAGCTCCAGGCGGCGTTCAACCTGCGCCGCGTGCTGTACAGGGGCTGGTTCATACCGCTTTTGCTGGCGGCGCTCTCGATCGTGCTGGGCGCGCTGATCGTCATAAGGCCCGCGGCCATCGTGGACGTGCTCACGCAGTTCATAGGCGCGTCCATCGTGGTCGAGACCGTGCAGGACGTTGTCTCCTATCTGCACTACAACAGGGTCATAAGGACGTATTACGTCGATTGAATGAGTGAAAAAACCACTTGACAGAATATGGGAAATGATATAATATAGTATCGAAAACCAGATTACAGAGGTACTTTATTATGGACTATTCCATCGTCACCGATTCTTCCTCCAACCTGACGCCGGACCTTGCCGAGCAGTACAGCATAGAGGTCGTGCCGCTGACGCTCGAGATCGACGGCGAGGAGCACGCCGCCTACGGCGAGGAATTCGACGGCCATGCGTTTTACGACAGGATGCGCGCGCACGCGGGCGTCAGGACGTCCATGGTCAACGAATACGGCTTCCTGCAGGCGTTCGAGCCCATCGTGGCGGGCGGCCGGGACATGATCTACATCGCGATGTCCTCCGGCATATCCGGCACGGTGCAGGCGGCGCAGCACGCCGCCGCCGCGCTGATGGAGAAGTACAGGGGCAGGCGCATACTCGTGCGCGACACGCTCGCGGCGTCGTTCGGCGAAGGCATGTTCGCGCTCGAGGCCAGCCGCATGCGCGCGCTTGGCCGCAGCCTCGACCAGGTGGGGCAGTGGGTGGACGATCACGTGCAGCGCATGAACCAGCTGTTCACCGTGGACGATCTGAACTATCTGCGCCGCGGCGGCCGCATATCGCGCATTTCGGCGGTGATCGGCACGCTGGGCAACATAAAGCCCATACTCTTCGGCGACACGCAGGGCCGCATATCGCTGCGCGAGCGCATCATAGGCCGCAAGGCGTCGCTCAAGGCGATCGCGCGGCGCTACTTCGACCAGGTGCAGGGCAACGAAGGGCAGCCCATCGCCATCGCGCACGGCGACTGCGAGGAGGACGCGAACTACCTGATCGACCTGATACACAAACGCTTTCCGAAGCTTCAGGTGCTGCTCAGGTGTTATGAGCCCGGCACGGGCGCGCACGTGGGCCCGGGCGCGGTGGCGCTGTTCTTCTTTGGACAGCCGCGCAGGGACTGAAGCGCTTTGGATCGAGGGACGGGGGAGCGGGCTCTCCCGTCCCCTTGATTTTTTACGCGATACGCTGTATCATGGAAGCGGAGGGAATACCATGGATTTCTTGAACGATATCGGTAAGAAGATCAACGAGGCGGCGAAGAGCATAGCCACCTGGGGGCGCGACGAGAACGCGCCCTCCGACAAGCTCGCGGAGGAGATCAAAAAGGCACAGGCGGAGCTGAAGGACCGCTATGCGGAGCTGGGGCGCGCCTGCTACGAAAAGCTGACGGGGGCGCGCACGTCGATACCTGAGGACAGCATCTCGAACGTGCGCGCGGCGCTCGACAAGCTGACGGCGCTGGACGAGCGCCGCCGCAAGGAGACCAGCCGCCGCCGCTGCCCGAACTGCGGAAGCTTCCAGGAGGGCGGCGCGCGCTTCTGCTCGGCCTGCGGGAAGCCCCTCATGTACGACGCGGCGCGCGCGCGGCAGGAGGCGCAGGAAGCGCTTGAATACTGCAGGGAGTGCGGCGCGCTGCGCGAGAACGGCGAGGCGCGCTGCCCGGTCTGCGATACCCCCTTCGATGAAAGACCCGTGCCGGATACAGCGCCCGTCGATGCGCCCGCGGCGGCGGACATCGACGCGCCCGAGGAGCCCGAGGACGGGGAACGCTATGAGGAGTGACAGATGGGCATAACGATACGCGCATACGCGAAAGTCAACTGGTCCCTGAGCGTGAAGGGCGTGCGCCCCGACGGCTATCACCTGCTGGACATGCTGATGCAGCCGATATCGCTCTATGACGAGCTGTCCTTTGAGAACAGCCGCTGGCTCAGGATGACAGTCGAGGGACAGGGCCTGCCCGTGGGCGGCCGCAACCTGGTCATGCGCGCGGCGCAGGCGCTCAACGATGCGCTGGGCACGCAGCGCGGGGCCGTGATCAGGCTGCGCAAGGCGATACCGGCGCGCGCGGGGCTGGGCGGCGGCAGCGCCGACTGCGCCGCGGCGCTGGTGGCGCTGAACCGCCTGTGGAACCTGCGCCTGCCCCTGACCACGCTGGTGCGCATAGGCGCGACGCTGGGCGCGGACGTGCCCTTCTGCCTGACCGGAGGGCTGGCGCACGTGTCCGGCGTGGGCGACGTGCTCTCGCCCATCGACGGCGCGCCGCGCATACCGCTCGTGCTGGTCACGCCGGGCGGCGGGCTTTCCACGCCGCAGGTGTTCTCGCACCACGACGAGATGGGGCTTGGCGTAAAGCCGCTCGACGTCGGCGCGCTGGCGGACTGCCTTCGCCGCGGCGACCTGGAAGGCGCGCAGGCGCTCTCGTGCAACGCGCTGGAGGCGCCGGCCGTGGATATGATGCCGCAGATCGGCGCGTTCATGCAGTGGTTCAGGGAACAGGGCGCGCCCTTCGTGCGCATGTCCGGCAGCGGGTCGACCGTGTTCGCCGCGTTCGAGGACGAGGCGCGTGCGCGCGCGCTGGCCGAGCAGGTGCCGGGCGCGGCGTTCGCGTGGAGCCGTGCGG
>SVGK01000228.1 GCA_015056395.1 Clostridiales bacterium | reverse complement strand
CCAAGGCGGCGCGCGCGATCGGCGCGGGCAGCGCGAGGATCATATTCCTGCACCTGCTGCCCAATTCGCTGGGCGCCATCGTCGTCACGGCCACGCTGTCCGTAGGCCGTTCCATCATCATGGAATCGACGCTTTCCTATCTTGGCTGCGGAATCAACCCGCCGACGGCCAGCTGGGGCAACATGCTGCAGAGCGCGCAGAGCACCATGGCGACGGCGCCGCTCACGGCTATCGCGCCCGGCGCGCTGATACTTCTGACCGTGCTGGCCTTCAACTTCCTGGGAGACGGCCTGGACGACGCCATCGACCCGCGGCGTGACCGCTGAGGAGGTACCGATATGAATCTTACACTGAGCGATCGTACGATAGCATTGTCCGTGGATGTCGCGCGTGCGACCATGGGCATAGACAGGCTCTACCGCAACGAGACGGGCTTTACCGACCTGCACGACGGGCTGGTCGTGCTGAACATGTGCGACGTGCAGCCCGAACCCTTTGAAAGCTATGCCGAGGCGCAGGCGCGCCTTGCGGAGATCTCCGCACGCGCCTTCACGCTGCCGGAGCCGGACCGCAGGCTGTATTACACGCAGGCGTGCACGTCGCTGTGGTCCTTCTGCGAATGGCGGCAGGGCAAGTTCGAAGGCATCGCCGACCAGATCGGCCTCTTCCTGCACGCTGATCCCGCCGCGGCCACGCAGGCGCAGCTGGACGCCTACAACAAAAAGCTCTATGGCCTGCTGGGCGAGGCCGGCTACGACGGGGACCTGAAGCGGCGCATCGCGAAGTGGGAACAGAAGCATCTGGTGCCCGCGGACGAGGTGCAGGGGACCATGGATCAGATGATGGTCGAGGCGCGCGAGCGCACCGGGAACATACTGGAGCTTCCCGATAACGACTACTACCACTGCGAGACGGTGCCCTCCGCGCCGTTCAACGCCAGCTCCGATTACGGCAACCGCCGCGTGATCGTGAACACGGCGCCCGTGCTGACCACGCAGAAGCTCAAGCATCTGGTGTGCCACGAGGTCTATCCCGGCCACTTCATGCAGTTCACGCTGCGGCGCGTGGCGTGGGAGCGCGGCATAGGCGGCCTGGACGGCACGCTGTCCGTGTGCAACCACTCGTCCTCCTGCACGTTCGAGGGCATCGCCGATGCGGGCATGGCCTTCCTGGACTGGGACGGGACGATCGACGACAAGATCAACGACCTGATCAGCATCATACAGTCCGCGCTGGCGACGGCGGCCTCGCACCGCATGCACACGCTGGGCTGGGAGAACAGCCGCGTCGAGGCGTTCCTGCGCGACAACGCGCCGGGCGGCGGCGAGGGCTGGGTGAACAACCGCATGGGCTTCATAAGCGACCCAGCGCGGGCCGCGCTGATATGGTCCTACTGGCGCGGAGACGAGGGCGTGTTCCCGGTCTGGAAGCGCGTGGAGCGCAGGGATCGCGCCGCCTTCTTTACCTATATATACAACAGGCTGCACACCATACAGAGCCTGCAGCTTTTCAGACAGGAGGCCTGAGGCATGGCAGAGCGGTTGTTGGAGGTGACCGATCTGGTGACCCGCTTCCACATGGACGACGGCGTCGCCACGGCGGTGAACAACCTGAGCTTCAACGTCGACCGCGGCGAGCGCGTGTGCATCGTGGGCGAATCCGGCTGCGGCAAGAGCGTGACGTCCATGTCCATCATGCGCCTGCTCAAGACGCCGCCCGCCGAGATCACAGGGCGCATACTCTTTGAAGGCAGGGACCTTTTGAAGCTTTCGAAGGACGAAATGGAGAAGATACGCGGCAACGAGATCGCGATGATATTCCAGGAGCCCATGACGGCGCTCAACCCCGTGTTCACGTGCGGCTTCCAGATCGCGGAGGTTCTGAGACTGCATCAGGGTCTCGACAAGGCTGCGGCAAAGGCGCGCGCGGTCGAGCTCATGCGCATGGTGGGCATACCGCTTCCTGAGAAGCGCGTGAACAACTTCCCGCATCAGCTGTCGGGCGGCATGCGCCAGCGCGTCATGATCGCCATGGCGCTGGCGTGCCAGCCCAAGCTTCTGATCGCGGACGAGCCCACCACGGCGCTGGACGTGACCATACAGGCGCAGATCATGGAGCTGATACGGGATCTCAAGGACCAGCTCAACATGGCGCTGATACTGATCACGCACGACATGGGCGTTGTGGCTGAGATGGCGGAGCGCGTGATCGTCATGTACGCGGGCGTCGCGGTGGAGGAGGCGGATGTGAAGACGCTGTTCCGCACGCCGCTGCACCCCTACACGCGCGGCCTGCTCAACTCCATACCCCGGCTCGACGAGGAGCGGGACGAACTTGCGGTGATCGAGGGCACGGTGCCCGGGCTTTTCGACATGCCCAAGGGCTGCCGGTTCGGGCCGCGGTGTTCCCTCTGCACGCAGCGCTGTATCGATGAAGCGCCCCCGCTTGTCGACCTGGGCGGTGATCACAAGGTCCGCTGCTTCCACGTGGCCGGACAGGAAGGAGCTTGATCCATGCTGAATCTGGGACCTGTCGCACAGGGCGAAGAGCTTTTGCGGCTTGAAGACGTGCACAAGTACTTCGTGGCGAACCGCGCCCTGACGGAAAAGAACCGCAAGTACGTCAAGGCTGTGGACGGCATATCCCTGTCCCTGAAGTGCGGCGAGACGCTGGGGCTCGTGGGCGAATCCGGCTGCGGAAAGTCCACGCTGGGCCAGACGATACTGAAGCTTGAAGACGCCACCTCGGGACACATATTCTACCGCGGCGTGGACATCACGACCATAAAGCACGCCGACATGCGCCAGCTGCGCAAGGAGATACAGATCATATTCCAGGACCCGTATTCCTCGCTCAACCCCAAGATGACCGTTGGAAGCATCATAGGCGAGCCCATGCTCGTGCACCACATGATGGGCGCGAAGGAGCGCGACAAGAGGGTGGGGGAGCTTCTTGAGATGGTCGGATTGCTTCCGGAGCACGCCAAGCGTTACCCGCACGAGTTTTCCGGCGGCCAGCGCCAGCGCATAGGCATCGCGCGCGCGCTTTCGGTCGATCCCAAGCTGATCATATGCGACGAGGCGGTCTCCGCGCTGGACGTGTCCATACAGGCGCAGGTATTGAACCTGCTGGCCAGGCTCCAGAAGGAGATGGGGCTCACCTACATATTCATCGCGCACGGCCTGGCCACGGTCAAGCACATATCAGACAGGGTGGGCGTGATGTATCTTGGAAAGATGGTCGAGCTTGCGGACGACGACGAGATCTACAAGAACCCGCTGCACCCTTATACGCGCGCGCTGATCTCCGCCATACCCGAGCCGGATCCGGAGCGCCCGCACGACCGCGAGGTGCTCACGGGCGACGTGCCGAGCCCAATAGATCCGCCGCACGGATGTCGCTTCCACACGCGCTGCCCCAACATGACGGAGCGCTGCTGGAAGGAAGAGCCGAAGTTCCGCGACGTGGGCGGCGGCCACTTTGCCGCTTGCCATATGTTGGACCACATGTCATAAGGAGGTCATTCAAATGGTGATCCGCGATAAATATGAACAGGTCGCAGAGATACTCAAAGAAAAGGACATAGGCCTCTGGCTTTTGATGGGCCGCGAGACCGTGGATGTGTGCGACCCGGGACTCAGGCTGGTGCTGCCCACCAATATCATGGGCGTCTCCGCGTTCTTCTTTACGCCGGACGGACGCCGCCGCGCGCTGGTGCGCATGAAGGACGTCGGCACGGTCGAGGCGGTCGACGTGTTCGACGAGGTCGTGGGCTACGGCGACGACTTCGACGACAGGCTGCGCGCGACGATAGAGGAGATAGACCCGAACAAGATCGACGTGAATGTGGATCTGTACGATGCGCTCACGGACGGGCTCACGGCGGGGCTTTATCTGCGCCTCGTAAAGGATCTCGAGGGCACGCCCTATAGGGATCGCATCACGATGGGCGAAGCGATACGCGCGATACGCGGCCGCAAGGCGCCGGGCGAGATCAACGAGCAGCGCGAGGTGCTGAAGCTTCTGAACCAGGTCTGCGCGGAGCTCAGCGACTGGATAAAGGTGGGAGAGACCACCGAGGAGGACGTCTACGACTACTGCCAGGCGTTCATGAAGGAACACGATCTGACGGGCTCGTGGGAGAACAGCTGCTGCCCGCTGGTGCACGCCGGCGCGCGCAGCAACCAGGGGCTCGTGCATCCCGGCCGCAACCCGATACTGCCCGGCGACACGTTCCACCTGAGCTTCGGCGCGAAGCGCAACGGCTATGCCACGGACTTCCAGCGCGTCTGGTATGTGCTGAAGCCGGGCGAGACGAAGGCGCCTGAGGAGGTGCGGCACGCATTCGATTCCGTCCGCAAGACCATCGAGACCGTGCGCACGACGATGCGCCCGGGCATAGAGGGCCGCCAGGTCGACGATATCGCCAGCGCCACGATGGCCCAACAGGGCTTCGTCACGCACGGCTGCGGCCACGCCGTGGGCATGGCCCTGCACGACGGCTGCTTCCAGCTCTGCCAGGACACGCCCGTGTTGGGCGACCTGCCTTCAAGGAAGCTCGAGGCGGGCAACGTGTTCACGCTCGAGTTCTTCTGCGATACGCCCTATGGCGTGGTCGCCATGGAAGAGATGATCGTGCTGACCGAAAACGGCGGAGAATACGTCTACAAGCCCCAGACGGAGCTCTGGAC
>SVGK01000227.1 GCA_015056395.1 Clostridiales bacterium | reverse complement strand
TACATCCAGCACGGCTCCGCCTGGTGGTTCAACGACCACTTCGACGGCATGACCGAGCAGATCAAGTCCCTGGCCGCGCTGGGCTACCTGGCGGGCTTCGTGGGCATGCTGACGGACAGCCGCAGCTTCCTGAGCTATCCGCGCCACGAATACTTCAGGCGCATACTCTGCCGCGTGATCGGCGAGTGGGTCGAGGACGGGCAGTTCCCCGACGACATGGCTACGCTCAGGGAGATCGTCTGCGCCGTGAGCTACGGCAACGCGAAGAAGTATTTCGGATTCGCAGAAAAGTGATCAAAGGAGGAACATATCATGCTTACAGTTGAACAGGTCGCCGCTTGCGGCGTCGTGCCGGTCGTGGTGCTCGAGGACGCGGAACAGGCCGTGCCCACCGCAAAGGCGCTTTTGAAGGGCGGCATTACCGCCATGGAGATAACCTTCCGCACCGCGGCGGCCAAGGCGTCCATCGCCAGGGTCGCGGCCGAGGTCCCCCAAATGATCGTGGGCGCGGGCACCGTCGTCAATGTCGAACAGCTGCACGACGCGGTCGAGGCGGGCGCGAAGTTCATCGTGTCGCCCGGCACGGACGAGGACATCATCGTGGAAGCCGCCAAGCTGGACGTGACCATGATGCCCGGCGTCGTGACGCCCAGCGAGATCATGGTCGGCCTGAAGCACGGCATCCGCGTGTTCAAGTTCTTCCCGGCGGAGAGCTTTGGCGGCCTGAAGACCATCAAGGCGCTTTCCGGCCCCTTCCCGCAGATCAAGTTCATACCCACCGGCGGGATCAACCAGAACAACGCCGCGGACTACTTCAACAACGCAAAGATACAGGCCGTGGGCGGCAGCTGGATGGTGACCAAGGACATGGTCGCGTCGGCCGACTTCGAAGGCATCGCGGCAAAGTCCAAGGCGGCGACGGATCTGTTCAAGGAGATCAGAGGGTGACGTAAGAGCCGGGATCGTGGATCAAGGATACAGGATCGAGAATCCACTGTCCATAGTCAAATGCCGCCGCCCGGAGTATCGTCGTTCGACCTGTCACAGCGGTCGGAGTGATCGGGTACGAAGGGCGCGGCATTGCGGCACGTGTTTATATCCGTTCGACGAAGGACCCCTTTCGTCCGCCTGAACGGTGCCGCGCCTCGAATCTCTGATTCGAGCCGTGGCAGTCTGGCCAAAGGCCAGACCGATTTTGCCGGACGGCAAAATCGCCTCGCGGCTACCTTCCCCAAAGGGCAACGCTATCGACTTAAGGCGATTCCGTGCTGTTCACGCAGCTGTATCCGCAAATCGTGTGGACCGTAGCGGCGGCTATCAGCCGCCATTCCCGCCGGACGACGTATATCTGCTACTTGTTATATGTTTAAAGTTGACAGTGTTGCCCCAAAGGGGATGACCTCATCCGACCGCCTTCGGCGGCCACCTTCCCCAAAGGGGAAGGCATGGTGACGGTACGGCGTTCCCGAAGGGATGTCCCATGGGGCGTCCGCGTGACCTCGAAGCGAGGGGAACATGGCGGCCTGGAGGCCGCCGCTACGGGTGTTGATGCGAACAGCCCTCCGTAGGGACGCCATTCATGGCGTCCGCCCGGTCGTCGCGCATCGTAACCGCCCATGCAAACGTGATCCACTGTACCCAAACGGCACCCACCCATCAAACCGCACGATACCCTCCGACCACAGGCCATCGATTCTGAATTCTTAATTCTGGATTCGATCACCCCTCCCGTCGCTTTCCCTACCACCATGTGTAAGAAAGAAGGTAATCCGTCTTGGACATACGCTATTCCTGCGGCCCGAAGGATTTCAGCCGCTATAACACCGCCGAGACCCGCGCGGAATTCCTGATCGAGACGCTGTTCACACCGGATGAAGTGCAGTGCGTGTACAGCCACGTCGACCGCATGGTCACGCTGGGCGTCATGCCCGTGCACGAGACCGTGTCCATCGACAAGGGCATAGACATCTGGAAGAACTTCGGCACGCACTTCTTCCTTGAGCGCAGGGAGCTGGGCCTGTTCAACGTGGGCGGCCCGGGCAGCGTCTGCGTGGACGGCAAGACCTACGCCCTGGGCTACAAGGATTGTCTGTTCATCGGCATGGGCGCTAAGGAGGTGCTGTTCGCAAGCGATTCCGCGGACGCGCCCGCAAAGTTCTACATGGCCTCCGCGCCCGCGCACAGGCACTGTGAGGACCGCCTGATCCGCATCGAGGACGCCGCCAAGAAACCGCTGGGCAGCCTTGAGACCAGCAACAAGCGCGTGATCAACCAGTTCATACACCCCGATGTGCTGGAGACCTGCCAGCTCTCCATGGGCATGACCGTGCTGGAGCCGGGCAGCGTATGGAACACCATGCCCGTGCACACGCACGAGCGCCGCATGGAGGTCTACTTCTACTTCGAGGTGCCCAAGGACAACGTCGTGTTCCACTTCATGGGCCAGCCGCAGGAGACCCGCCACATCGTCATGCAGAACGAACAGGCGGTCATCTCTCCGTCGTGGAGCATACACGCCGGCGCGGGCACTTCGAACTACACGTTCATCTGGGCGATGGCGGGCGAGAACCGCGCATTCGACGACATGGACGAGATCCCCACCCCGCAGGTGAGATGACGAGGAGGAGAGGATCATGAGCTTTGATATGGATTCCTTCCGCCTGGACGGAAGGGTCGCCTGGATCACGGGCGGCGCGTACGGCATAGGCTTCGCCATCGCGGAGGCGCTGGCAAAGGCGGGCGCGAAGATCGCGTTCAACTGCCTGAGCCAGGGACATCTGAACACGGCCATCGAGAACTATGCCGCGAAGGGCATAGAGGCCAGGGGCTACATCTGCGACGTTACGGACGAAGGCGCGGTCGCGGCACTTGTGCAGCGCATCGAAGCCGAACTCGGGCCGGTGGACATACTGGTCAACAACGCCGGCATCATACGCCGCATACCCATGTGCGACATGTCCGCGGAGGAGTACCGCAAGGTCGTGGACATCGACCTGGTCGCGCCGTTCATCTGCGCCAAGGCGGTGCTGCCCGGCATGATCGCGCGCGAGCACGGCAAGATCATCAACATCTGCTCCATGATGAGCGAGCTTGGGCGCGAGACCGTGTCCGCGTACGCCGCGGCCAAGGGCGGCCTCAAGATGCTCACCCGCAACATATGCTCCGAATTCGGCGAGCACAACATACAGTGCAACGGCATAGGCCCCGGCTACATCGAAACGCCGCAGACCGCGCCGCTGCGCGAGCGCCAGCCGGACGGCAGCCGCCACCCGTTCGATCAGTTCATCGTCTCCAAGACGCCCGCGGGGCGCTGGGGCAAGGTCGAGGATCTCATGGGTCCGGCGGTGTTCCTGGCCTCGGACGCGTCCAATTTCGTAAACGGACACGTGCTGTATGTGGACGGAGGGATATTGGCGTATATCGGGAAGCAGCCGTGAGGGATGGTTGGGAGTGAGGAGTTAGGAGTTAGGAGTGAGGAGTTGGATATAGCCTTATCTCCCATCTCCCGTACACGAAAGCGGCGGCCCCTTCCTCTTTGGAAGGAGCCGCCGTTCGGCGTCGGTCCGCCTCGCTTACTTCGCCAGCCTGATGTCCATCCAGACCTGCTCGTAGATGTCCATGACGTCCATGATGTCGTGGAAGAACTCGCAGCGCGCGATGGTCTCATCGTCGGGCGCGATCACCGCGTAGGTGCGCTCGGTCTCCGTGTCCTTGAGGGATTCGGCCACGGACTTCACGACCGGAACGTAGCGGATGTAATCGGTGTTCATCGCGGCGATATCGTCGCGGCACATGAAGTCGATGAACGCCTCGGCGCATTCCTTGTTCTGGCTGCCCTTGGGGATGCACATGCCGTCCCACCAGACATTGGAGCCCTCCTTGGGCACGCAGTAGTCCAGATCCTCGTTCTTGTCCATCGCGTAGAGCGCGTCGCCGGAGTACACGACCGCCAGAGCGGCTTCGCCGCCGACCATCTTGTCCTTGGTCTCGTCGACCAGGTAGCCGGAGGGTATGCCGTCGGTCTTCTGCTTGACCAGCAGGTCGCGCGCCGCCTCGAGCTCGGCCTCGTCACGGCTGTTCAGCGAATAGCCCAGATCCTTGAGGCCTATGGCGATGGTGTCGCGCTGGCTGTTCATCATGATGACATTCCCGGCGTACTTCTCGTCGAACAGGGCGTTCCAGCTGTCGATCGGCTCGTCGACCATGGTGGTGTTGTAGAGTATGCCAAGTGTGCCGGACATGTAGGGCACGGAATACTTGCCTTCGGGATCGTGGTCGTTGTTGCGGATCCAGTCGATGATGCCGGACAGATGCGGCATGTTGTCGGTATCCAGCTCCTCCAGCATGTCGCTAGCGATCATGCGCTCGATCATGTAGTCGGAGGGGAATATCACGTCGTAGTTCGCGGCGCCGGCCTCCAGCTTGGTGTACATCTCTTCGTTGGTGGTGAAGTTGACGTACTCGACCTTCGCGCCGGACTCCTCCTCGAACATCGTGATGGTGGCCGGATCGATGTAGTCGTACCAGTTGAACACGATCAGCGTCGTGCCGGTGAAGTCGGGCATCACGTATTCGTCAGCGGCTTCTTCCTCGGCGGGAGCCTCTTCCTCGGCGGGAGCTTCTTCCTCGGCGGGAGCTTCTTCCTCGGCAGGAGCCTCCTCCTCGGCGGGAGCCTCTTCCTCAGCGGGAGCCTCGA
>SVGK01000022.1 GCA_015056395.1 Clostridiales bacterium | reverse complement strand
GCGAAGCGTCAATTCAGGATTACTTCGACCAGCTTTTCCCCCCTCATACCTGAGCGTCACCTCGAACCACTTTTCCCCCTCTTCGAGCATACCGAGGAACACCCTGTCCCCCTCCCACGTGGGCATGTCCGGGACGTCCTCGTCGGGTATCCATCGAAGCTCGCCCTCGTCGCAGACCGTCATCTCTCCCGTGAAGCCCGTGGCGGTGAAAAGGTACATGTCCTCGTCCGGGGCGCTGTCGGAGCGGAAGTGCACGAGCCCGCGCGCCACGTATTCCGTGAGCGTGAGGCCCGTCTCCTCACGCACCTCGCGCAGCAGGCATTCCTCGACCGTCTCTCCCGGCTCGACGCCGCCGCCTATGCCGATCCACTTGCCGGCGTTCGGGTCGGCCCGCTTCTTGGTGCGGTGCAGCAGCAGCGTGCGCCCGCCGGCGTGGATATAGCAGAGCGTCGTCGTCCGCATGGCATGTCCTCCCCGTGCGTTTACTTATGGATAAAAGTATAGCACAGCGCGGCCGAAAAGGCAAGGCGTCAGGCCCGCCGTGTTTAACAGTGTCGCCGTTGCACGCCGATGCCGCCCGTGCTACCATTATCATAGGAACGGATATTGCGTGAAAGGACGTCTTCCGAAATGGACATACGACTGGTCGCCTCCGACGTGGACGGAACGATACTGCCGCGCGGAGGCGTCATCTCCGAACGCACGATCGCGGCGGTACACGCGCTGCTCGAGCGCGGCATACCGTATGTGATCGCATCCGGGCGCTGGTACGTGTCGGCCAAGGTCATAGTGGACGCGCTCAGACTCACGGACGGCGTGATGATCATCGCGAACGGCGGGGCCGTGGTCGACATGCAGGGGCGTCCTCTGATGGAGTGGACGCTCTCCGAGACGCGCGCCCGGCAGGCGTATGACATCATGGCGCGCGAGGACGTGATGGTAAACTCGTTCGTGCCGGACGCCGTGTACCGCGTGAACACGCAGGCGCTGAAGCAGCCGCCCAAGGGACTGGGCGACTATCTGGGCGGAGCGTACCACATGGTCAACGACGACCGCGCGCTGTTCGAGGACAGGGGCATGAAAAACGTCTACAAGTTAGAGGCCTACGGCGACGACCGCACGGTATTGGACCGACTGAAGGCCGCGCTGGAGGCGGAGGGCTTTGCCGTGACCAGCGCGTTCTGGACCAACATCGAGGTCACGGAGGCGGGCTGCGGCAAGGGCAATGCGCTTTCATGGCTCGGGGACCATATCGGCGTGCCCTTCGAGCAGCGCATGGCGTTCGGTGACAACCTGAACGACATCGAGCTTTTGAACGCCGCGGGCTGGTCCGTGGCGATGGGCAACGCCGTGCCCGCGCTCAAGCGCGCCGCGCGCCTGATCGCGCCGGACGACGCGCAGGACGGCGAGGCGGAGATCATCGAAAGTATGCTGGAGGGCAGGCTCTGATGCACATCGTACTCTACGAACCGGAGATACCGCAGAACACGGGCAACATCGCGCGCACGTGCGCCGCGACGGGCGCCGTGCTGCACCTGATCAAGCCGCTGGGCTTCGAGCTTTCGGACAAATATTTGAAGCGCGCGGGGCTCGACTACTGGCACCTGATGCGCTACACCGTGCACGAGGACTGGCAGAGCTTTCTGGCGGAATGGCCGGACGCGCGGCTCTGGTTCCTCTCGACGAAGGCACGGCGCAGCTATGCCGAGCCGCGCTACGGGGAGGACGACTTCCTGGTGTTCGGGCCGGAGACGCGCGGGCTGCCCGAGGATATGCTGGCGGCGCACTACGACAGGAGCGTACGCATACCCATGCGCGCGGAGGCGCGTTCGCTCAACCTGAGCAATTCCGTGGCGATCGTGCTGTTCGAGGCGCTCAGGCAGCAGGGCTTTCCCGGGCTGATGGGCGAGGGCAGCCTGACGCGCGCCGACCCGCCGGGCGACTGGCGCGACTATGTGTGACGGGAGGCGTGCGTATGCCTGAGAGCGAAAGGCGCATAAACAAGTACCTTGCGGACAGCGGCTACTGTTCGCGGCGCGAGGCGGACAGGCTGATCGCTGAGGGACGCGTGACGCTGGACGGCCGCGTGGCGGTGCTGGGCGACCGCGTGGCCCGTGGCGCGCGCGTGGAGGTGGACGGCAGACCGCTCGACGGCGCGGGCGAAAAGGTCTATATCCTCTTGAACAAGCCGAGGGGCATCGTATGCACGGCGGACCCGCGCGAGCCTGCGAACGTCGTGGACTATCTGGGCTATCCCGTGCGCGTATACCCCGTGGGACGACTGGACAAGGATTCCGAAGGCCTCCTGCTGCTGACCAGCGACGGCGACATCGTGAACCGCGTGCTGCGCGCCGCCGAGGGACATGAGAAGGAGTACGAGGTCGCCGTGGACAGGCCCGTGACGGCGGCGTTCCTTGAAAAGATGGCCGCCGGCGTTCCGATACTGGACACCGTGACGCTGCCCTGCCGCGTGCGCAGGACGGGGGAGAGGAGCTTCGTCATCATACTCACGCAGGGGCTGAACCGCCAGATCCGACGCATGTGCGAGGCGCTGGGGTACAACGTGACATCGCTCAGGCGCACGAGGATCATGCACATGAGGCTGGGCGGACTGAAGCCGGGCGAATGGAGAGAGCTGACGGCGGAGGAGAGGGAGAAGCTGGTCAGGTGAACAAGTTGGGACGATCTTTGGTTCGCGTTACTGACAATCAGGAAATGGGCGAGAAAAATGAATGGAAAGACCGCAGATATATCCATCGTTACGGATAAGATTACCGGCGAGAAAACGATTGCTACATCTAAAGTCGTAACGGCAACCGATTTAGTTGGGCTTAATGGCAAAGAATATATACTTGGAGATAAAGGCGAGGTTGTCGAGTATATCCAAAGATTATTAATTAACCAATCGTATTTGCAGAGTGGTCATGTGACTGGGGAATTGGATGCTCAGACTGAAGCGGCAATAAAGCTGTTTCAAATCAGAAATGATTTAGAACCAACAGGTATTGCGAACATCGCAACGCAGTATATGCTTGCTGAAGCGGAAAATGGTTTTGAATTTGAAGAAAACAAGCCTTATGCACATGCAGGTCTGGAAAACTATGGAGTCTATAATATCAATGGTGGCGTGTTTGTTGGTCTATTGAACGATGATGGTAGTTACGCAGAAGGGACATTCTATAATGTTAACGCAAAAGAAGGCTCTGATAGAGTAATAATTATTGATCATTCAGATGATTTCTCGCTGTCATTATTCATCCTGATGGTCGCAAGTATCGCTTTCTTAGCTTTAGTTGTGGGCATTATCCGGCGTTTGAGTCAAAGAATCACTAATGGTATTACTTTGAATAACGGACGAGAACAAGAAAGGATTCTTCGAAATCAAAGACGTGAAGAACGCAAATTAGTCAAAGAGAGAATAGCGAAAGAAAAGCGTGAAGCAAGAAAGAATTTGTCTAAATATGGTGATGTTAACAATATGAACGGACGTTGTTTTGAAGATTACTGTGGAGCATTATTGAAGGCAAGATATGGGTACTCGAAAGTCCAAACAACCCCGATATCCAATGATTATGGTGGAGATTTGATAGCCCACAAAGATGGGAAAAAATATATTGTACAGTGCAAACGATATAGTCATCATGTTGGAAATTCTGCTGTACAAGAGGTCGTTGCTGCCAGAGCACATTACAGGGCGGATTATATGGTTATCATGACGAATAATGTATTAACAAAGAACGCGAGACTATTAGCGAAAGAAAACAATGTGTGGTTGATAGAGAATATCCGCTGATGCCACCATGGATCACATTCGTAAGAATACCTTGGTTCGCAGGCCATTGATTCTGAATTCTGAATTCTTAATTCTGAATTGGTCTCCCATCCTTTTTCCCGGACCGACCCCATAAACCATACATCGACACTCTCCCGGAGGTACATATGCCTACAGTGACATTGCGCAAGACGCGCGAGACCCGCGTGCGCGCGGGACATCCCTGGATCTATGCGTCCGAGATCGAATCCGTGGACGGCGCGTTCGAAAACGGCGACATCGTGGACTTGAAGGACTTCCGCGGCAAGTTCATAGGCCGCGGCTTTTACAACCCGCAGTCACAGATCAGCCTGCGCATACTGACGCGCAGCGACGAGCCGTGCGACCGCGCCTTCTTCACCCGCCGCGTGCAGGACGCCTGGAGTTACAGGCAGCGCCTCTGCGATCCCATGAGCTGCCGGCTGATCTACTCCGAATCGGACTTCCTGCCGGGGCTGGTCGTGGACAAGTTCGGCGACACGCTGGTGCTGCAGTCGCTGTCGCTGGGCGTGGACCGCATAAAGGACATGCTCTGCGACATATTGATGGAAGTGACGGGGGCGACGGGCATCTATGAGCGCTCGGACGTGCCGGTGCGCAGGCTCGAGGGCATGCAGCTCACGACGGGCCTGCTGCGCGGCGAAGTGCCCGACGTGGTCGAGATGGCCGAAAACGGCATACGCTTCATGGTCGACGTGAAGAACGGCCAGAAGACGGGCTTCTTCCTGGACCAGAAGGAGAACCGCGCGGCCATAAAGCCGCTGTGCGGCGGCGCGGAGGTGCTGGACTGCTTCTGCCACAACGGCTCCTTCTCGCTGCACGCGGCGAAGTACGGCGCTAAGAACGTGCTGGGCGTGGACATCTCCGAGGAGGCGCTGGACGTCGCGCGCGCGAACGCGCGGCTCAACGGCCTTGAGAACGTCGCGTTCGAGGCGCACAACTGCTTCGACCACCTGCGTGAGCTGACCGACGCGGGCGCGCAGTACGATCTGGTGATACTGGACCCGCCGGCCTTCACGAAGAACAAGGCGGCGCTGCAGAGCGCACTGCGCGGCTACAAGGAGATCAACCTGCGCGGACTCAAGCTCGTGCGGCCCGGCGGCTTTATGGTGACGTGCAGCTGCTCGCAGCACGTGCTGCCGGAGATGTTCCAGAACATGCTCAACGAGGCGGCGCGCGACGCGAAGAAGCGCGTGCGTCTGGTCGAGTACCGCACGCAGGCGAAGGACCATCCGCTGCTGCCGCAGGCGGTCGAGACGAAGTATCTGAAGTGCATGATATTGCAGGTGATGGAATGAAGCCGAAGCTTACGCTGCACGTGCCGACGCTCAGGGACATGCCCTACAGACAGCGGCTGCTCAGCCAGACCGAGACCATGTCCTACAACGCGCACAGGCCCTATGACGCGCCGAATTACGACCCGGAGACCGGGTGCATAGACTTCCCGATGGCGGACTGGCGCTTCTGGCGCGACGTGTGGCTCAGGCGCGAGCCGGAGCGCTATTCGGCGTATCTGCTCGAGGAGGGCGCGGGCTTCGTGGGCGAGGTGTGCTACTACGCCGACTGGGACACGGGGCGGACCATGCTCGGCGTGCTGGTCGAGGCGGAGCACCGCGGGCGCGGCGTGGGCACGGAGGGCCTCAGGCTCATCGCGGCGCGCGCGCTCGGCCGGCCCGAGATAGACAAGGTCTATGTCGACGCGCCGTCTCGGGACGGCATCGTCGCGCGCATGTGCGCCTCGGCGGGCTTCGCGCGGGAAGGCTCGTGCATGGCGCTTTCCGGCGCCGCCAAATGATCGCGATGAACATATAGAGGGAAAGAGGGCATATCACTATGAGGATGTGGCTGAGCGCGCTGCTGTGCGCGGCGCTGCTGCTCGCGGGCGCCGCGGCGTCGGCGGAGCCTGTGCGGACGGAAGACGCGCTGTACGGCTTTACGGCCTGCGAGGTCTATGAGAGCGCCATGCTGAGCTCCGTGATCCATGTGTACGACCACGAGTACAGCGGCGCGAAGCTCGTGTACGTGGAAAACGACGACCCGGAGGCGGCCTTCGCCATAGGCTTCCACACGCCGTATCTGGACGAGACGGACGCGAACCACGTGTTCGAACACTCCATACTCGCCGGTTCAGAAAAATACCCGTCGAAGGACATATTCTTCGATATGGACAACAGGGCGTTCCTGACGCATCTGAACGCGACGACCTACAACAGCGCGACCACGTATCAGATCGCGAGCACCTCGCAGGAGCAGCTGCTCAGGTGCATGGACGTGGTGATGAGCTGCATGGACGCGCCCCTCATCATGAAGGACGAGCGCATATTCAAACGCGAGGCCCTGCGCTACGCGCTGGACGATCCCGAGAGCGACATCGAGATCAGCGGCACCGTGTACGCCGAGGACGTCGGCTATCTGACGGACGTCGAGGACAACGCCACGGACCACGTGCTCGACGCGCTCTACCCCGGCGAGTTCGCCTCCAACGCCATAGGCCAGGCGCACGTGAACTACGCAGACCTGACCTATGAGCACGTCGCGGAGACCTTCGACCGCTTCTATCACTTCGACAACTGCCTGATATTCCTCTACGGCGATCTGGACATAGACCGCTTTCTGGAGCTGCTTGACGCGGAGTATCTGTCGAAGTCTCCTGCGCAGGGCACGGACCTGAGCGCATGGGCGGACGATCCCACGCCCGCGGGCTTCGCGGAGGTCGAGGCGCAGGTGCCCGCCTACGAGGGCGACCAGGTGGAGAGCGCTTCACAGATCGACTACGCCTTCGATCTGGACGGCGTGAGCGATGTCGAGCTTGCACAGTACGACACACTGTGCACGCTTCTCAACATGTCCGGCTCGCCGCTGTACGCGGCGCGCATGGAGCGGGGCGCCGGCTATTCGATCGAGGCGTCCGTCTCGAAGGAAACGATCAAGCCCTATCTGACATTCACCATGGTGAACGCGGAGCCCGAACAGCGCGCTGAGCTCAAGGCCATCGTGGACGACGCGCTGGCGCGCACGGCGTCGGAGGGCATGGAGCCCCGGCTGCTGGATACGGTCGTAAGGTCCGCCGAGCGCGGCGCAAAGCTCATGCGCGACTCTACGCGCGTGGGCGTGGGGCTGGCCGAGGCGTTCATACTGAACTGGGCCTGGTCGGGCGAGGCGAACGTCTTCCGCGCGCGCGAACAGGCGCTCGATGCGCTGGAGGCGGACGGGGAACAGGCGACGATCCGGCGGCTGGCGGGCGCGCTGCTCGAGCCGCGCAGCACCGCGCTGGTGGCCAGCGTGCCCACGCCAGGCCTGGCGGAGGCCTATGAACGGGACCTCGACAAGTACCTGGCCGACATGAAGGCCGGCCTGTCCGAAGAGGGGATCCGGGCGATGGTCGATGAGACCGTGGCCTTCAATGAATGGAACGATTCGGAACAGGCCAATTTCGACTTCCTGATCTCTCCGGAGGACCTGCCCGACCCGACGCTGCCCGCCTATGCGAAGCGGGAAGTGGACGGCGTGACCGTATACGCGGGCGACACGTCCATGGAGGGCGCGGGCGCGTACGCCCTGTACTTCGACCTCTCCGGCATGAGCCGCGAGGAGATCGAATACCTGAACATGACCTCGGTGTGCAGGCTGGACATGGGCACAGACGCACACACGGCCGAGGAGCTCAGTATGCTCGTGGGCGAATACACATCGGATCTGAGCTGCACCGTGCTCTATCCGGGCGAGGCGGCGGGGGAATACCACAGGCCCATGCTCAAGGTGAGCTGGTCCGCCCTCACCGAGGACTTCGACACCGCGCTTCGCCTGGTGCTGGAGATATTCACCCGCACGGACTACCACGACGAGGACGCGCTCAGGAGGATCATACCCATGTACGCCGGCAGCTGGGACGTCGCGTGGCAGCCGCCCGAGCAGATCGCGGGCAAGACGGCCTTCTGCCTCGTGGGACTCAGGGCGGACTCCTTCCGCTTCGAGCTGGATGTGAACGGACAGAGCTGCGGCGACCTGATCGCCGACGCCGCCATGCGCATAACGACCGACGAAGGCTTTGCCGGGACGCTGGCCGGCCGCTTCGACGAGGCCGTGCGCAAGGCGTTCACGCGGGACGGCGTGATATTCATGCTGGCCGCTCCCGCGGCGGAGCGCGACGGCCTCATCGAAACGGCGGTCGAGGCGCTGGATGCGCTGCCGGACGGGGAGAGTGCGGATCAGGCGTATGCGCTTCCGGATCTGCCGGCAAAGTCCATGGGCATATGCGTGGACGCGGCGCTCAACTGCACCTATATGGGCGGCGACTTCATGGACGACCCGGATTTCAACGGCGGGTATATCCCGTTCGTGTACGCGCTGAACGACCTGTACACGGTGCCCACGTTCCGCTTCAAGCTGGGCGCATACACCGCGGAGACCTCGCACCAGTGGGGCCAGGGCACCATAGCGACCTATGTGGCGTCCGATCCCAACGTCGGCGCGACCGTGGACGCGCTCAGGGCGATGCCCGAGGCGCTTGAGGGTATGGAGCTCACGCAGGAGGCGCTGGACGGCTACATACTGAAGGCCTATGGCCGCGCCACCGCGCCGCTGGGCGCGCTGAACGAGGTGATGACCTTCATGGAGTTCGACATGATGGGCATGGACATCGCGCGCACACAGGCGATCAAGTCGGAGATCCGCAAGTCGGACCTTGAAATGCGGGACGAGGCCGTGGCGCACCTGAGCCGCATACTCGAAGGCGCGGCGATCTGCACCGCCGGCAACGAGGCGCTGATCACGGCCGACGCGGACCGATTCGACCGGGTGGTCTCGTATCGCCGGGACGAGTGAGATCCTGTCGAAAGAGATGTGGGGCGGAGGGGGACCTGAGGGGCCTCTCCGCCTTTCTCCAGGAACTTGGTGGCGTTGAGTATCTTGCGAGTATCTTGCCGGTGTGCGGAACCTGACCTTGAAAGGCAGAGGCTTGCCCCTGCAGTTGCACAGCGCAACTTCACCGAGGCCAAAGCCCTTCATGCCGTGGCTCTTGCCAGCGTCGTATTTTCCGCAGACGATGACGGGATGTCTCATGATGCTGCCTCCTCTTGCAGCGATAGGCGACTCGTGCGCATTCACCGGTAGCCGTGTGGTGAGGAGGAATATAAGGTCACTACTTTTATTCCCTGTTGCACTTGAATTGTATATTCAAGGGCCAAAGACAAAAAACCGCGCCAGTCGCAATTTGCGAACTGGCGCGTCACGTGATGGATGATAGAAAGCGTTCTCCTGGTACTCTGATGATGGCTTGGGAAACCTTAGGAGAGAGTAATCACCTGACGTTCACACTCTCCTGTAAATGGGTACTCCCAATTTTCGCTGAACTCGTTTACAGGTGAGAATTGCTGATACAGATGATATCCTTTGGACACCGATATCATCTCTGAGAACCAGACCTGCTTCTCAAATGCGATTTCCAGACGATCGTTCATTACAAAGATGATGCCCCTTGTCAGCCATACATCGTAGATTTGTTCTCCCCCCCTGTACAATCGCTGGTTCTCGTTGATAACACGAATCTCTTTAACGCTTGTCCCCACAGGTGTTTCGACCATCGTAATATTATCGATCCATGAATGTATTTCTCTCTCGGTGGAAGCATTCAACTCAAGTACCGCAACATCCTCGTCTGAACCGAAGTGATCCATGACGCGTATATCATTTGTGAGGGCAAATATACCTTGCTCAGTATAGAGACCCACGATGCCAAACGCAGAAGGGGAAAAAAATGGGTCGCATTTGTATTTGACGAGTTTTTTGCCGATCAATTCTTGGAGCGTTTCCATCGTAGTAGCGTCAAAACGAATGTCGATGTTTTTCACTTATTCATCACTCCTTTGCACAAAATGGATTTTCTGGTTCTTGACACCACCGGTATGTGTGCTATCCCTGATATTGATATCAACCACCGGAGTTCCGTCAGAATGAGAGACCAATCTCATGGTGATAATGCTACCATCGGCCATGTGAGTTATCCACATGTTCGAACCGTGCTGCTGTTCGATCCCACCATAAGCAATGGTGTCGTAGAATTCTCTGGCTGTAGCAAGATTGTCCTTTGATACAATCTGTCGTGTGCTCAGATCTCCATGTGGGCTATTAACACCGAATCTTCCGTTTAGATAGTGAAACTTCGCTGAGGTTGGCAGAATGTTTTGACCGATGCTACGATAGATTTGTGAGCCTCCCTTATAGCCGGTTCCCAAATTCCGCACCCCCTTTATGCTCGTGCGTCATTTCAAACTGGCTCGGATAGCGATGGAGCTTTACAATGTTGTGAAATTCGCTGAAGACATCGTCAGGTATTTTACCGTGCACCAGTACAGATGAAGGCTCAAGCGCGTTAAGCATGGCATGCATGCCCAGTTTAAATATCTCTCGTTCCTGCTTGCTTCTAATACACCCATGAGTGCTGACGCATACCGTAATCCCTTCAGGCACACCAAGAAAACAGTATTCAAGGCTGGATTCATCGCTCCATCTGATATTTGGGATCACAGGCACCCCATTCTTTTGCAAGTAGAATCCGACAGCACGATTGAAATAGGTGTTTGTCTGCTGGAGGCATTTGGCTTGCCTTATCAGCATTGAACAATCCGGCGTGATCACCCCGTCAAATTGTTTGAGCAGCGGAAGATATCGAGTCGTTGCTGTCAAACTCTGGCAAACTCTTTGTCGTGCTGATAAAAGTGCACATACTGCCTTTTGTTGGTTGTACGACGTGCCTTCTCAAAAGGGATCAGTCCTAACGGGATCTGTGTATTATGCGTGTTCATCAGGGCCGGAATACCTGGGTCACCAACTAAGGCTGCTCCTTCGGTAAGATAAGCACTTTTTATTGACCCTCAAGTCGACCACCTCCCTTCATGATTTTTCGATCAGTTTGCCCTCGCCAAATCCAGCAGTTCTACGAAAACGTATTTTCTGCCGCGCCTGCGATCGTCGCCAAGGAGGACTTGTCGCTCTTCCAGCTTTTCCAGATACCTTCTGGCTTGTCCCGGTGTCACGGACAACTGCTCCGCCATGAATGTGACGGTGACGATCGGCTGCGTAAAGATACAGTTGATGATCTGATCAAACTTTGGTGTGTTAATTGTGGACTTGACCGTGTCTTTGGTCTTCAGATACAACGTATTCAGGGAGTCGATGTAATGGATCAACCTGCTCGCCTGAACAATGCATTTACGAAGGAAGAACTTGATCCATTCGTCATAGCTGGAGTTTCTTGAATCGGTCAATTTATTGTAATAGACGGTTTTATCCTGATTGATAGCTTCTGAAATGTAGAAGAATGGGAAATTGATAACTCTTGCCTTGTACAGATATAGGCTGACCAAAAGACGGCCTACTCTGCCATTTCCATCTTCAAAAGGATGGATCGACTCGAACTGTGAGTGAATGATGGCAGCTTTGATCAGTGGGTTCATCCCATCATTCGAATCGTTCATGAACTGGATCAACTCGCGCATATATTTGGGGGTCTCCGAACAGGAAGGGGGGTTGAACGCTACAGTACCTGCACTGTTGACGATGTAATTGTCCTGTTCCTTGTACTTGCCTATGCACTTTTGCTTCCTTGGGGGCAGAATGTCGGTCATCATGATCCGGTGCAGCGACTTCAGAAGCTCATCAGAAAACGCATTTGCGCGAAGATAATCCACACCGAAGGCCAGAGCGCTCGTATGATTCCTGCTTTCGCGGGCAACCTTCGCATCCTGATTTTTGCCGGCAGCAATGCGATCCTCAAAGACATCAGTGATGGTCGTTTGCGTGCCCTCGATCAACATCGAGGAAACGGCTTCCTTGGCCATGAATATAGGTATCAAAATGCTGTTGAACTGGTAGCCATCAGTTTTGGCTTCCAATGCACCAAGCAGCTTTGACGCTTCGAAAAGCTCATTGATGAAGCTGTCGGCGCTAAAATCGTGGATGCGGTCTGCTATGAACGGCAACATGATCGTGAACGCTCTTCCTATAGATTTACCCCGGTTGTTTCAGATGGGCCGCCTGCGATGGGGGATATCTCGCACCGCTCTGATCATGCCGATTATAACACCTTAATTGTCGTTTGCCAACATATAACGTGCATGATATAGCATAACATGCACGTATGAACAGCTATATAGCGTTTTAAAGACAGATAACACAATGATTTGTATATAAGGCTTCCGTTCTGCTTTGATTTTGCCGATTTCAAATGATCAGGAGCTCTGCATTGCTTTAGGGAATACAGAGGCTTCAACTTATTTTGCCGTACAGCCCCTTTACACAAAATACCCGTCCCATGCAGGAATATTGATTTCTTCGTCGAATCATTACATTCGGATCCCTTGGGAAAACACCTGCCATCCCGAATGGCCGAAGGGGGAAGGACATTTGCCGACAAACGACACGCCGGCCCGCAAGGGCCTCATAGGCAGCCTCGTGCGCCAGAGCCACAACGGGCTGTATTACTACATCAACGAATCCATCGTGCGCGGCATACTGGCCGCCGGCTATGAACAGGTGACCATGGAGGCGCAGGCGGGCATGCGTACGGAGGGCGCGCTGATCGACCGCTTCATCGACATGGGCGTCTCAGGCGTGATCATCACGTCGAACATCTTCATGACGCCCGACATGTTCGACAGGCTGCGCGCGGCGCACATACCGGCTGTGGCGGTCGAGCGGGAGTACCTTTCCGAGGGCATCGACAGCCTGATCGTGCGCGACGTGAGCGCCTGCCGCGACGTGGTCGAGCGCATGATGCGCGCCGGGCACGAGCGCATAGGCCTGGTGGCGATGAAGCCCAAGCGCGGCGTCGAGAAGCAGCGCTACGAGGGCTTCCTGTCCGCGTTCCACGCTGCGGGCATCAGGCCGGACTATGACCTGATACGCCTGGTGGACGGCTACGACATACAGTACGGCCGCATCGCGGGCGAATCGCTGTTCGCGCTGCCCAAGCCGCCCACGGCGCTCCTGTGCACGGCGGACCTGTTGGCGGCGGGCGTGATGCAGGCGGCGTTCGCGCGGGGCCTGCGCGTGCCGGACGACCTGTCCATCGTGGGCTACGACGACGTGATCTCCAAGTGGCTTTCGCCGCCGATCAACTCCGTGGGGCTGATCGTGTCCGAGATCGGCGCGAACGTGATGGAGCTCTTGGAAAAGCGCATGGCCGACCCCGACAGGCCCACGGAGTGCCGCATGATCGACACGGTCTACGCCGACCGCGGCAGTGTGCGGACACTTGACAGGAAGAAGGAGACCGTGATCCGGTTCGAATAAAGGAGCGAGCGACATGAAGACGAAGAGGATCATACGCGTGGGCGTAGTCGGCGGCGGCGCCATCGCCCAGCACAGGCATCTGCCGGAGTACGCTGCCAACCCCAACGCCGAGATTGCCGGCATACTGGACTTCAACCGCGCGCGCATGGAGGACCTGTGCGAGCAGTACGACGCGAAGGTCTATGCGGACTACGACGAGATGCTGGCGGACCCGTCCATAGACGCCATATCGGTCTGCACGCCCAACTTCACGCACGCGGAGACCACCATCAAGGCGCTCGAAGCCGGCAAGCACGCGCTGTGCGAAAAGCCCATGGCGCTCTCGCTCACCGAGACGCGCGCCATGCTAAAGGCGGCGGAGCGCTCCGGCAAGGTGCTGATGATCGGCCACAACCAGCGCCTCATCAAGGCACATCTGAAGGCGCGCGACCTGATACAGGACGGCGCGATCGGCAAGCTTTTGTTCTATCAGTGCAACTTCAAGCACGCGGGCCCCGAGGTCTGGAGCGTCGACAAGGGCGCGGGCACGTGGTTCTTCCGCAAGGACAAGGCGAACTTCGGCGTGATGGGCGACCTGGGCGCGCACAAGATCGACCTGATACGTTTCCTGACCGGCGACGAGATCAAGGACGTGTTCGCCACGATGATGACGCTGGACAAGCGCTACGAGGACGGAAGCCTCATCGAGCTGGAGGACAACGCCGTCTGCCAGTTCCACATGGTCAGCGGCTTGCCCGGCATCATGCACTTCTCGTGGACGAACTACGGCGACGAGGATAACTCGACCATCATCTACGGCGACAAGGGCGTCATGAAGATATTCGGCGACTACTCCGACGACATCGTGCTGGAGATGCGCGACGGTTCCCACGTGAAGTACTCCGTGGGCGCGATCGCCACGAACACGAACCAGACGAAGTCCGGCGTCATAGACGAGTTCATCTCCGCGATACTCGAAGACCGCACGCCCATCGTAACGGGCCGCGACGGCCACAACACGCTGGCGGTCATCGAGATGGCGATGGAGTCCGCCCGGCAGGGCAAGTGGATGGACATCGTGTACTGAGGCGGGGGAGGACAGGCAGAACAGATGCGTGGGAGTCGCATCTATTTCTTCACCGCCCTCGTCCTTCCGCCCGCCTTTCGCTTCGGCTTGAAGGTCTCCTTTTCGAACTGCACGTCCCCCGGCGCGGCCTTGGCCGCGTCCACTAAGAACGCCGCGAACCGGTCTATGCCCTGCATGAAGCGGTCGGTCTTGGCTCTGCGCTGGTCGTCGTCCTGATAGGACGCCATCTCGCTCAAGAACTTCTCCCACTTGCCGGTCGTCACGGCGGAGGAGATCTGCCTGGGCACCACGTCGATCAGCTTGCGCCCCTTCTCGGTGGAGACGATGCTCTTGCCCGCGCGGCGCGCGTAGCCCATCTGTATCAGCCGCTCGATCGTGGCCGCGCGCGTGGCGGGCGTGCCCAGCCCGGAGGACTTCATCTGCTCGCGCAGCGCCTCGTCCTCGATCGTGCGACCCGCGTTCTCCATCAGGTTCAGTATCGAGGCGTCGTTCATGGGCTGGGGCGGCTTCGTCTTGTGCGCCTTGACCGAAGCCTTTTCGACTTTGCGCGTGTCGCCCTGCTTGAGCGGCGGCAGCGGCGCCTCGTCCGCCTTGCCCTTTTCCTTGCCCTGCGGTATCACGGTATGCCAGCCCGGTTCGACGGGCATCACGCCCGTGGAGCGGAAGCGGTGCTTTTCCACGCCGGTGATCACGCGCGCCTGGTCGCACACGTAGTCCGGATAATGCATGGCGATCAGCCGCCGTGCGACCATGTCGTACAGCGCGCGCTCGTCCTGCGTGAGCTTGCCCAGGTCGGGCTTTTTCTCGGTCGGCACGATGGCGTGGTGGTCCGATATCTTCGTGCCGTCATACCAGCGCTTTGACGATACGTCCGGTTTGAACGCCGGGTCGCGCACCAGCGCCGCATACGGCTCGGGCAGGTTTTTGAGCACGCTCTGCACCTTGGGGCGCATGTCGTCGGGCAGGTAGCGGCTGTCCGTGCGCGGATAGGTCAACAGCTTGTGCCTTTCGTAGAGCGCCTGCGCAAGCTCCAGTGTCTTGTTGGCGGAAAAGCCCAGCTTCCTGTTCGCCTCGCGCTGCAGGCTCGTCAGGTCGAACAGCTGCGGCGGCTGGAAGCGCTTTCGGTCCACGGCGCTCTCGAGCACCTGCGCGGGCTTGCCCTTGACCTCGCCGCGCACCCTTTCGGCCAGCGCCTTTTCGTATATGCGCGTGTCCGAGCTCTTTTTGTCGTCGCCCTTTTCGTCCGCGGGGCGCGGGGCGGGGTTTATCCACAGGCCCTCGTAGTCGCCGAAGTCCGCCGTGAGCTCCCAGTAGTCCTGCGGCACGAAGCTCTCGATCGCGCGGTCGCGCTCGACGATCAGGCTGAGCGTGGGCGTCTGCACGCGCCCTATGGACAGGTGCGCGTCGTAGCGTATAGAGTACGCGCGGGACGCGTTCATGCCCACCAGCCAGTCCGCCTCGGAGCGGCAGCGCGCCGAGTCGTACAGCGCGTCATAGGCGCTGTCGGGCTTGAGCGCGGCAAAGCCCTGCTTGATCGCCGCGTCCGTCATGGAGGAGATCCAGAGGCGCTCGACGGGTTTTTTGCAGTCCGCCATCCGGTAGATGTAGCGGAATATCAGCTCGCCCTCGCGCGCGGCGTCCGTCGCGCAGATGATCGAATCGATCTTTGTCGAGTTCATGAGCTTTTCGACGATGGCGTATTGCGCCTTCGTCGCCGGCAGCACCTTGAGCGGTATGGTCTCCGGCAGCATGGGCAGGTCGGCCATGCGCCACTTCACCCACTGGCCGTTCATCTCTCCCGGCTCCTGCAGCGACACAAGGTGCCCCAGCGCCCATGTCACGACGTAGTCGCCCCCGTACAGGTAGCCCTCGCCGCGCGTCTTCACGCCCAGCACGCGGGCGATGTCCTTGGCGACGGAGGGCTTCTCGGCGACGATCAGCTTCTTCATAGATCCTCTTTCTTCAGGCTGTACATGGCCATGTCGCGCAGCCCCAGGTTGTTTTCGGCGTATCTTTCCCTTATCTCTACGAAGCGCAGCCCGCACTTCTGCATCACGCGGCCCGAATTCGGGTTCTCGGTGTCGTGCTTGGCGGTGATCTCCTTTGCGCCGAACGTGTCGAAAAGCGCGTCGATTAGCGCGCCGAACGCCTCCGGCACGATGCCCTGTCCCCAGTATGCGCGGGCTATGCAGTAGCCCACCTCGGCGGTGTCGCCCTCGGCCCTGACCACGCTTATGGAGCCCACGGGCACGCCCGTCTCCTTCAGCGCGATGCACCAGGTCGGGTCTTCGGTCGCGAGCCAGAAGTCGATCACCTGGCGCGTCGCGTCCACGCTCTCATGCGTGGGCCAGGTCAGGAAGTGCGTGACGACCGGGTCGCTCGCCCAGCCGTCGTACATGGCGGGCGCGTCCTCCGGCCGGAAGGGGCGCAGCAGTAGGCGCTTCGTCTCGATGGGCATCGGGTATATCCGTTTCATATGGCTGTCCTTTCAGTCCTCCCAGAAGAGCTGGTCGAGCGTCCTGTCCAGCGCCTTGCATATGGCGATGCACAGGTTGACCGTGGGGTTGTAGTCGCCCTTTTCGATGGCGCTGATCGTCTGCCGCGACACGCCGCACAGGTCAGCCAGCTGCTGTTGGGACAGGTCCTTCGCGGCGCGCGCGGCCTTCATCTTCAGGTTCTTCATTCCGCGTCCTCCGCGTCGTCTCCGCGTCGCCTCAGCGCCAACGCGATCAGTATCGACAGGAACATCACGGCCATGAGCAGGTTCGCGCCGCTTTCGATCGTCACGACACCGCCCTCCGTGAGCCGACCGCCCGCGATCAAGCGCACGGCCGCCGCGCCGTTGAGCGCGACGATGACCGCGAGGAGTGCCGTATAGCCTCGCCGGTTCTGATCCAGCGCGAAGAAGGCATCGTGGCGTATGCAGTGCATCACGAACAGCGTGATGCTCAGCATGACGGCTGTCAGCAGCGCGAACGAAGGCGAGACGAAGCGCATGGGTCCCCATTCGCCCGTGAACGCGATCAGGATCGCAAGGCCCAGCAGCGTCAGATACCCGAGCCTGTAGCCGTCGGCGCGGATCTTCTGCTGCATCTCGTCGTAGGTCTTTTCCGCCTCTCTGCGGTGCATGTACCGCCATATGAGCCATGCGATACAGCCGACGGCAAAGGGTGCTGTGAATGTCATCGTATCATCCCTCCTTTTTCGGGCCATGGTGCCCGGTTTCAGAAGGAATTATATACTATATTCGTCGGAATGTCAAGTATATTAGACAATATCCACCATAAGGGCGCATCTGTTTCGAATGACATGCCGCGATAGGCCTTGAGCGGCGCGTCCGGCGCGATGGTCATGCCCTGGCACCAGAGCCTGAGCGGGCCCGTATGCGCAGCGTTCAGCGCGCGGTCGCCGTACAGGTCGTCCATGAGCAGCGGATGGCCCAGGTGCGCCAGGTGCGCGCGCAGCTGGTGCGTGCGGCCCGTGACGGGCTCCAGGTGCAGCCACGCGAGGCCGTCCCGTTCGCATAGCACCTCTATGCGCGTCTCTATCGGCTTTGCGTCGCGCGAAGCGCGGTCGGTCACGCGCACGCGCGCCCTCTGCGCGTCCTTGACGAGCCAGGCCTTTTCGGTGCTTTCCCGCTCGTGAAAGCCTCCCCTGGCCACGGCCAGGTAGCGCTTGCTGAGCGCATGCGCGCGGAACGTCTCGATGCCTTCCTTCAGCGTGTCATCGTCCAGCGCGATGAGCACCACGCCGCCCACCTGTGTGTCCAGCCTGTGCAGCAGCCGTGCGCCCGGCGCATCGCGGCGCACGCGCGCAAGCAGCGTGTCCGCGCCTATGCCGCTGCCGTCCACATCCACGGGCAGGCCCTGCGGCTTGAGGACCGCGGCGAGGCGGCCATCGCGGCAGAGCCAGTCCGCTTCGGGGCAGAGCAGCTGGTCCGAAAGCCATATCGAAAGCACGTCGCCGCCCGCGACCCTGTCCTTGGCGCCCAGGCGCAAGCCGCCCCGCTTCACGTCGCGCTTCTTCAAAAGCGCGCGCAGCGCGCCCGATGGCAGCATGGGCCAGGCGCGGCGCAGGTATTTGTCAAGGGGCATCTCAGGCGCGCCTGAGGGTATCGTGTGTTCAAGCATGTCATGCCTCCGGCCAGGGGTGGTAGAGCTCTTCGAACCGCAGCGGCTCCACGGTGCCCTCGCTCATGTCGGTCACGCGTTTGAGGAAGCCGTCCTCGTCCGCGGTGCGCACCAGCAGCGTGTAGGTGATCACGTCCGTGAACGCCTTGTCCTCCAGCTCGACGGGCTCGGACTTCAGGAAGAAGTCCATGCGGTTCAGCATGGGGTAGGGGATCTCCATCAGATAGCGCGCGGTCGGGTGCATGGTGCCCACGCCGCAGGCGTTGACCGCGATCGCGCAGCCCTGCGTGTAGGCGCGCACGAGGCCGCCCGCGCCCAGCAGTATGCCGCCGAAGTAGCGCGTGACGACCACGGCGCAGTTCGTCACCTGCCGCGCCTTCAGCACCTCGATGATGGGAAGCCCCGCCGTGCCGCCCGGCTCGCCGTCGTCCGAATAGCGCATGATGCCCATGTTCGCGCCTATGACATAGGCGTAGCAGTGGTGGTTGGCGTCCTTGTAGCGCTCGCGCTCCGCCTTGAGGAAGTCGAGCGCCTGCTCCTCGGTCTCGCAGGGGCAGCCCGCGCCTATGAAGCGCGACTTGTTGATGACGACCTCGTCCCGCGCGGCGGAAAGCAGCGTCTTGTATGGTTTGATGCTCACGTGGCGAACCTCCGTTCGATCCATTCAACGGGCTCCTGTGCGTTTTCGAACGCGGCGGCGATCACATGCGGCGAGCCCTGCGGATCCCGCACGCGCAGGGACGCGGCGGGCCGTGCGGGGGCGTTCCCGTCGGGCGTGCGCGTCCACCCCTCGCCCGAGCACTTGAGGCAGGCCTCCCACGCACACCAGCGCCCGACGGGATCCGCGTCGTCCAGCCGCCTTATGAGCGAAGGGGAGAGGGCGCGGTCCGCGCGCTCCACGTCCACGCCCGTGGGCGCTTCCGACAGCGAGACCGCACAGAGCGCCTCGTCGTGCGAAAGGCTGAAGCAAATGCGCCCATCGGGGAAGACGGGCTTGCCGCGTTCCAGAAGGGCGACCTCGCCCGGCTCCAGGCCGTGCTCTTCAAGCGCCAATGAAAGAAGCATCCACGCTGCCAGCGAGGCTCTGCGCCGCGCCGGCGCGCGCAGCCGTTCCCAGTGCGCCTCGAGCGCGGGGCCGAAACCACGCGGCGCGGGCAGGGGGATGATCGGAGCGAAATAGACCTTGCGCATGGAAGCCTCCGTTTCGAAGCGTGATGTCATTCCCATTATACTTCATATCCGCGCCGTATGGCAAGGAGCATCGTGAAAAAACACAGGAGACGGCACTCTGTGTTTACCGTGGGGTCCGTGTTTCCGAGCGTATCCGTCAGCGTTCGTATATCCACAAAGGGGTCGGCATCCTCGACCTCGTTCGCCTTGTTTCTCGTGGCGTCGAGCTGGCTGTCCGCCGCGTCCGTGTTCGCGCTGACGTTCACGGTAGGCCTGGCGTCGTTCACGTCGTTGGCGGCCGCGCGCACGCTCTGTATCTGTCCCAGCGCGCCGGACACGTCCGCCGTGACATTCACGCGTGTCTTCGACTGGTTCGCGTTCAGCCCCTGCTGGATCGTCGACGCGACCCTGTTTACGTCCGATCTTACATGACTGTCGTCAAGCTCGATGTCTATGACGACCTTTCCGTCAGAATCAGCCATGGCGCGTCACCTCCTTTGTATGGTTTTCAGACATCAAAAAAGCACATCCAAAGATGTGCTTAATGAGCAGGCGGGTGGGTCAATCCCCGCATCTCTTTTGTGCCACTGCGGCGCGTAGAAACCCATTTTCTACTTCTGCTCAAGGATATTATATCATAAATCGTTGCCGTTGTAAATGGTTTTATTTCTTCGTTCAAGTTTCTTTACTGACCTTTCTCCAACAGGAAACATCGTAACGATAAAGCTCCGATCATATGCATTTTCCCTGTACGCCAATTTGACTAACACGTTGATTCTCGAATTATCCGTTTTCCCGATGAACATCGCAGTATTTGGATTCTTATGATCTTCAAGAATAATTTCTGGCTGCTCAATGGCATTTCGTATAAACGAACTATACTTGTCGTAATCATCGCTATGTTGATCCCGAATGTGCTTGATGCGTTCTTGTGGTAAGAATACGGCTGTTTGAATTTCCCCGAAATATCCTTCGACTTCCGGGCGTGTTATGTGTGCAAAAGGTTCTTCTCCGATTTTGCTGCGTTCAGTGTTTGTTTCGATATGCGATGTATCGACGACTTGTGTCAGTTCATGCACAGGGCAATCGCTTATTGCACAATTATTACGATATATTACATTTATATTACCAAAAGGAATTTAATAGGAAGATGTC
>SVGK01000226.1 GCA_015056395.1 Clostridiales bacterium | reverse complement strand
GGTGTATACGGACGTCAACGTGGCCAGCGACCACAACCAGCTGACGATGGAGCTCATGCAGAAGATCGCCTGGAAGCACGGCCTTGCGTGCCTGCTGCACGAGAAGCCCTTCCGCGGCGTGAACGGCTCCGGCAAGCACAACAACTGGTCGCTTTCGACCGACGACGGGCGCAACCTGCTGAGCCCCGGGCGCGACCCCGCGCGCAACGTGCAGTTCCTGCTGTTCCTGGCGGCCGTGATACGCGCCGTGGACCAGAACCAGGACCTGCTGCGCATAAGCGTATCGTCCGCGGGCAACGACCAGCGCCTGGGCGGCAACGAAGCGCCGCCTGCGGTGATATCCATGTTCGTGGGCGACGATCTCGATTCCATCATCGACGCCATCGTCAACAAGACGGACTTCGACCAGAACGAGGGCAGCTTCATGGACGTGGGCATCGGCATGATACCCAAGTTCCGCCGTGATTCGACCGACCGCAACCGCACTTCGCCGTTCGCGTTCACGGGCAACAAGTTCGAGTTCCGCTCGCCCGGCTCGTCATTCTCGATCGCCGGGCCCAACATCGTGCTGAACACCATCGTCGCGGACGTGCTGCGCGAGTTCGCGGATACGCTGGAAAAGGCCGACAGCTTCGACTACGCGGTGATGCACCTGATACGCAAGACCTTCCGCGAGCACAGGCGCATCATATTCAACGGCAACAACTATACGAAGGAATGGAGCGAAGAGGCGCAGCGCCGCGGGCTTGCGAGCTATCCCGACGCCGTGCGCGCGATAGAGCACTTCGCCGACGATAAGAACGTGCGCCTGTTCGAAAGGCACGGCATATACACGTCCACGGAGCTGGTCTCGCGCCAGGAGATACTGCTGGACGAATACGCCAAGAAGATCGTGATCGAGGCGCGCACGATGTCCGACATGGCGCACAGGGAGATACTGCCCGCGCTGTCCCGCTTCACCGGAAGGCTCGCGCAGGACGCGCAGGCCAAGCTCAAGCTGAACGCCCCGGTGCTCTACGAGCGGGAGACGCTGAACGAGCTGAGCGCGCTCTCGACGGAGATATTCGAACGGCTGGGCACGCTGGACAAGGCGATCGACGAGATGCCCGCCGCGCCCGGCCTGAAGGCGGCCGAATACGCGCGCGACATGCTGCTTCAGATGCTCGAGGGCCTGCGCGCGCCCGTGGACAGGGCGGAGATGCTCGTGGGCAAGGACGACTGGCCCTTCCCGACGTATTCCGAAATGCTCTTCAGCGTGCATTGACCGCATGCCTATGGAAGACCTTGTCAGGATCATCGTGCTGTGCGTCGCGGGCATGGTCGTGCTGATGGTCGCCGTGGGCCTGCTCACGGCGCACCAGATACGATCCGTCGTTTCTAAGATACGCGAGGACGAGAAGAGGCAGCAGGAAGAAGACGAACTGAAAGCGATAGAGGATGGAGGAGACTATGATCACGACGATCTCGCTGAACCCGAGCATCGACAGGACGCTCGAGGTGCAGAAGCTGGTGCCGGGCAGCATCAACCGCGTGGTACAGAGCCATAACACGGCGGGCGGCAAGGGCATCAACGTGGCGCTGACCGCCACGGGCCTGGGGCTTGACAGCCAGTGCATAGGCTTCATGTACAAGGAAGGCTCCAAGCTGTTCGAAAAGAGGCTCATGGTGAACTCCACCGCGTACAACTTCATATGGTGCGAAGGCAGCGTGCGCACGAACATGAAGATACGCGATCTCGAATCGAACCTCATCACCGAGGTCAATGAGCCGGGCGAACCGGTGACCGCGGAGCAGCTCGAGAAGATGACGGAGCTGGTCATGCTGCACGCCGAGAACTCGGATTACATCGTGCTGACCGGCTCGCTGCCGCCGGGATGTCCCACGGACTACTACGGCAAGCTGATCGAGTCGGTGCGGGCCATGGGCTGCCGCTGCGTGCTGGACGCCGAGGGCGCGCCCATGAAGGAGGGCATACCGGCCCTGCCCTACATGATCAAGCCGAACCTGTACGAGCTGGAGCTGCTCACGGGCAAGAAGCTGGATTCGATACAGGCGGTGCGCAACGCCGCGTTCAAGTACATCAAGCAGGGCATAGAGATCGTGGCCGTGTCGATGGGGGAAAAGGGCGCGCTGATCACGAACGGCGAGGAGAGCTACTTCGCCCCGGCCATCAACATCGACGTGAAGACCACGGTCGGCGCGGGAGACGCCATGGTCGCGGCGCTGGTCGCCGGGTGCATGGGCGAGTACGAGCTGGACGAGATACTGCGCATGGGCATCGCCTGCGGCACGGCGCGGTGTACGACGGAGCCCACGAAGAGCATAGACAAGACGGTGTACAAGGCATTTCTTGAGATGGTGCAGGTAGAGGCGATATAAAAGCGATCATACAGCAGGGGGCGGCGTCCCCCTGTTTTTTGTGCGCGCGAGTGCGTTCGAGCGAAGTAAAACATTGACATAATGTTCTTTCTGTGGTAATATTCATAAAAAATAACATGGAGGGAAAATCGTGAATAGAATGCTGGCATTTTTGCTTATGATCGCACTGCTTTTGAGCCTGCCGATCGCCTGCGCGGAGGTCGAAGGCCCCATCTTCGAGGCCGATGGCATCTATGAGATGACCACCTATGAATCGGACGTGTTCAAGTTCACGGATCACGCCAACGGCTATGGCATCGTATCGCTGGAGGGGGAGGAGCTTTGCCCGATACAGTTCGGCTATATCGACTGGCTGGGCAGCGGCTACTTTGAGGTCGTCAACGAAAATGGCTTGGACACGCACGGTGTGGTCGACAGGAACGGCACGCAGCTCATACCCTGTAAGTATGCCGCCTTCCAGGTGTTTTCCGAGCAGTGGATCGGCGCGATACTGTTAGAGCCTACGGACGACGAGGACGGCGACTACGGCTCCGGGTTCTTTGGCGGCGGCGACCAGTACAACATTACGACCGTCGATATTTGGTACATGCCGGAGCAGAAGGCCGTGGGCACGCTGGATCGCGCCGCGTTCCGAAGGGCGCGCGCCGTCAACGGGGGCGAGTATCTGCTCGTAGAAGACCGCAGCGACGGATTGACCATGTACAACGCCGCGTTCGAGGCGCTTGACCATCAGTTCGACGGTTTTGAAACGCCCGAGATCAAATATGCGCCCGACAAAAAGCTGACGGGCAACAACCTCGTCTCCAGCATAACCGGCGAGGACATCGGCGCAGACATCAAGGGCGTCGAAGACGCTTCCTATGCCGGATACAGAGACAGGAAGTTCATCGTGGTGTACGCGGAAGCAGCAGTCGGTTTCGACAAGGCCCGACGCGCTGCTCTGATGGCAACGGACGGCACGCTGCTGTCGGGCTTCGAATTCACAGATGTGCGCGACGTGTACGGGGATCGCTGGGCCATGGTGAGCAACGACGACTACCTTTACGGGCTGTACGACATGCTGGAAGGCAAGCTGGTCGTCCCCTGTGAATATGACGAACTGTATTACGACTATGAGAACGGCGTCGTGTTCAACGGCTATGTGATGGTGCTCAAGGACGGGAAGTACGGCTATGTCGACCTGGAGGGCAATGTGACTTGTCCCCTGGAATACGCAAGCGAGAACGTCGACCGTGTGCTGGGCTGCAGCTTCACCTACTTTGATGGAGACGCCGCGAAGCTGGTCGCGGCGGACGGTGTGGTGACGGAGTTTGCGAGCTTTGGCGCGGAGGAGATCAACTATCCCGAGGACTCCTCGGACGGCACGCTGCTCGTGGCCAAGAACAGCGAAGGCGTGTATGGCGTGGTCGACTGGCATGGCGAAGCCATCACGGAATATGTGCTGGACGACAACCTGCCTGCGATCTATCGCGACGGTTACATGGAGTACAACGGGATGATATACCATATCGTCCCGTAGAGCAAAAGAATGGGAAATACGGCCGGCGTCCTGTGCGAGGGATGCCGGCTTTTGAAATGCATGGAATATTTTCAATTTCCTCTTGATTTTTCATCCGTTTTCCTGTAAACTATATGCATACTAAAACGGTTTAGGAGGATGCAACATGGTTTACGGAACCTATGACGATGCAAAGCGGGAGTTCGTCATCTCCCGTCCGGACACCCCGTCTCCCTGGATCAACTACTTGGGCAACGAGGATTTCTTCACGCTGATGAGCAACACGTCGGGCGGCTATTCCTTCTACAAGGACGCAAGGCTGCTGCGCATCACGCGCTACCGCTACAACAACATCCCCACGGACATGGGCGGGCAGTACTTTTACATCAACGACGCGGGCACGATCTGGAATCCCGGCTGGATGCCCGTGAAGACGCCGCTGGACTTCTACGAGTGCCGCCACGGCATGGGCTACACCGTGATCACGGGCAAGAAGAACGGCCTCTGCGCCCGCCAGACGAGCCTCGTGCCGCAGGGCGCGACGGCGCTTGTGACGCGCCTCGAGCTGGCCAACGAGTCCGACCAAGACAAGTCCGTGGATCTGTACAGCTTCATCGAGTTCTGCCTGTGGAACGCCCTGGACGATTCCACCAACTTCCAGCGCAACTTCTCCACCGGCGAGGTCGAGGTCGTGGGCTCCGCCATATACCACAAGACCGAGTACCGCGAGCGCCGCAACCACTACGCCGTGTACTTCGTCAACGCGCCCGTGGCCGGCTTCGAAACCGACCGCGACACGTTCCTGGGCGCGTACAACAGCCTTTCCGAGCCGCAGGTCGTCACGCAG